>JAIEAO010000060.1 GCA_029071345.1 Muribaculaceae bacterium
ATGAAGAACTCTTATGCCTGCGTGAGATCCGATGTACGCCTTTTCCGGTGTAACACCGAGACAAGCGCGTCCGTCGCCACCTATTTCATCAAATTCAGCAAGAGTCTTCAGTGTTTTGGCATTTGCCACAACAAGACGGCCACCGACTTTACCTCTTATGTCGCCTTGGTCGTGCTCCTGCTTAGACATGATAAACAACTTGTCACCGAAAATCATACCGTACTGTGAAGTTGCGCCGAAGCCTTTATCTTCATTCTGACGTGCATAAGCTCGATAGATGATCTCATTATCACTCTCTATCAACGGACTGGTGAGGTAGTTGATAGAACCGTTCTTGTGAGTAAACCATTCCTCATTAAGCCAGAATGTTCCGTCGGTGTAATCATTGGCTGCCACTTTTTCATAGTCGCGAACCGTAACATGATAAGTCTTCTTAACGTCGGGATTCTCTACCGATTTAAGAACAAGATCAAATTCTCCGGGACGATAAGTGACAAGTTCTGTGAACTTCTCTGATCCTCCTACGGAATAAGCATTCGCCATATTCTCAACTGTAGCATTCTCAATGCTGAGAGCCACACCACGGGTTACGGCATCCGCCGGTTCCACGCGGGTGCGCAGAGCTGCAATCTCATTGACCTCAAGATCAAGGGTATTCCCCTCGATTCCCTCAAGATATACTGAAGTGACAGGATTGGGGTTGATGGTGAATCCGAGCAAACCCTCAATTTTTTCATCAAGGATGGATTTTATGACGAATATTCTGTCCTTAGCTCCCGAATTTACAGTGATTGCATTGAGCCAGAACTCGTATGCACCATTATCCATATCTTCATAATATGGATTGATCTTTTTACCGGTTTCGAAGGTATTCATATCCACTTCGTAGACTCTGAAACCTGTATATGTCGCATCGGCAGGTTCATATTCAACAAGATCTTTAAGCGATGTAGCCTTAAGCTGTCCGGCCACATTGATCATGTTGTCTTTTATCTTGGTTATGGGCTTGACGGGTGCGACTATTGAGCAGTCGAAGGTTTGTTTATTATCCAGCCAGTATAAATTATCCATACCCTCCGGTGCAGAATTTCTGGTCGAAACCGAAAGTTTGATAGTCAAATCGTAGCATTGGGGATCTCTCTGGACAAATCTTTCGGTAGCCGGTGTGACTGCAACCATTGCACAACCATCTCTAAATTTGTTTGTAGCAGAGGTTGTAACTTCGTAAGGACGTGACGGATTCATGGTGACCGTAACATCCTTGGCCCCGTAGGCTCCGCCGCGTACCCATACCGGCAACGCCATGTCGTCAGCGATCGGAAGTTTGTAGGAAGCCGGAATCCAGGCACCCAATTTTTCTGCTGATGGAATATAGAATAGATATTCCGGTTTTACAGGCTCTTCAGAAGATGTATATTCCAGATATACGACACTTCCCGAATTGAGATTCTTGTCAGAAGTTATACGCCATTTCAGATCCTGAGTATCCAAGCTGTAATGGTCATACTGTTCAGAAAGTGTTCCCTTGTCAAGGTTGTCATAGCCGTAACCGCTTTCAAGTGCATAAAAACGGGAATCTGCATCAGCTACTTTTGCGATAATCTGTTCAGCTGTTTCGCCGGCAGTGAAATTCACGCCCCATACAAGATGATCGACACCTCTCATGGCATCATTCCAGGAAACGAGCAGAGCACAATGAAGAGGACCTTCACCAATATTATATTCTATTTTCTCGAAATCTACAAAAGAGTTCACGACAGAGGGAGCCGCCGGCTGTGGAACGGCAAATGTTTCGGATGCCAATGTATTTTCAGAATCGTATTTAAGTTTCAGCACCGCTTCGGTAACATCTGAAGGAATACTGATGTTGAAGTTTCCTGTGCCTGCCTCAATCACGATCTCCTTCTCCTCATTGCCGTAACTGATGGTAGCTGTAGACTTGCCGATCAGATAGCTATTATTGGCCTCAATGAATTGCAAAGGCATATCCTTGCTATATGAAAGATCAACAGTACCTTTCAGAATCATAGCGCCATCTTCGGAAGTCGTCGCTAAGTCTTTTACAATAATTCCAGCGGGGGTTGCCTCCGAAATTTCAGACTTGCTCCAATAGTTCTTGGCAGCATACAGAGCTTTAGTACCTGTAGGAACAACAACCGGAGCCCACTTGTTAGTCGCCGTACGCCAGGTGTATGTACCGATAGTGACAGGAGAGGTTGCACATGAATATATGGTGATATCCGAACAACCGTTGACAATATCGGTGGTATTGATGCTCGTCGGGACGGAGGGAACAACAAGCTCTTTAAGTCCTGTGCTTCTGAATGCCGATGCTCCCAATGTCTTGACCCCTTCCGGAAGTCTGACATATTTGAGATTCGGGTTGGATGAAAATGCATACGTGCCGATTGAGGTGCAGGCCGACGGTACCACAATTGAATCAATAGTACAGTTGGCAAAAGCATAACTGCCTATAGATTTTATTCCGTCAGGCAGATCGAATTTTTTAATTGCAGAGCATTTCCTGAAGGCATAGTTGCCGATAGAAGTGACATTCTTACCCATCGTTACTGAAGTGAGGTTTACGCAACCGTCAAGAACAGAATTGGGGATTGCAGTCATATTCTCGGGGAAGTGGAATTCAGTAAGCTGTAGGCAGTTGCTGAAAGCCTCGGAACCTATTGTTGTAACGGTCGACGGTAGTTCTATCTTCAATGACGTACAACCCTTGAACGCACCCGAACTAATTTCCGTGATATTTGCCGGGAATTCAAAAGATGTAAGAGCCGAACAGTTCTGGAAACAGTATGAAGGAATTTTAGTAGCCGAAGCCGGGAATTTTACCGATTTCAGTTTCTGGCAATTCTGGAAAAGATAAGTGCCGAGAGTGGTGATATTGTCACCCAGCGAGATAGCTTCAAGAGCTGTGGCATAGGAAAAACAGTAAATTCCTACTTTCGTCAGCGTTGAAGGGAGACTAACTTTCGAAAGAGAGTGTGTCTGGAAAAATGCCCTGTCGCCGAGTGCTGTCACACCTTCCGGAATGTCAAGACTTGTGATGCCGGAATAAGAGAAGGCATATTGACCAATCTCAGTGATCGATGACGGAAGTACCACCTCACTAAGTGCCTTGCAATCATAAAATACGTATGCTCCCACGGCATTTACAGATGCTATTATATCCACTTTCTGCAATTCTGATGCACCGTAGAAAGCACTGTCATTAAGAGCTGTGACTGTGAAATCTTTCTCCTGATAGCTGACTTTGGCGGGTACGGTTATGTTTCCTGTGTAACCGGCTTTGTTAGCTGCTGAGATAAGATCTCTTGTCGGCTTGCCATCGAATTTGCAGTATGTCGCAGTAACGGTGTTCTCTGTTCCAACAGAAGTGACCCTATAGGTCATGCCGTTATATTTGAATATGTCGCCGTTATGGACTTCTATGAGTTGCTGCTGAAGTTTACCGAAATTTCTCCATCCTGCAGCATTCTTATAATCATTTTCAAACCCTAATGGAATGTGAAGAGTAATTTCGGCAACATCTCCGAAAGTATCATCTTCAATCGGAAGTGGATATGTTGACCCGCAGTACACATCTGTGAGAGCATTGCAATCACCGAAAGCTCTGCCTCCTATTGATTTGACAGTGGCGGGAATCTCTATAGTTTTCAGTGATGCACACTTACCAAAAGATTCTGAACCTATCGTAGTCACATAGTCGGGGAAGTTGACCGCAGTTATTTTACCCGCCTCATAGAAACAACTGTCGGAAACGGCAGTCACTTTGTTGGAAAATACGGGGGTATCAAGAGACTTGATAGATGCAAAAGCACCTGCGCCTATTTTGCCGATGTTGTCGTAGCTTTCACTCTGACCGTTAACGGTAAGTTTGGAGATGCCTGTATTCCTGAAGGCATATTTGCCGATATTGGTCACCGACAGAGGAAGATCTACTGCAGTGATACCTGTCATGCCGTCAAAAGCATAATCAGCCACTTGAGTTACATTATATGTGATCTCCTCATCTACAAATGTGGCGGGCACTGTTATGTTTCCTGAATATGAAGCAGCCCTCGCTTTGGGTGCGACCAGAGCCACTGTCTTATTTGAATAATCAAGAAGTCTATAGCACAAGCCTTGATATTCAAACTCTGTTTTTGCTCCTTCGGGGATAAGTGCCGGTGCAGCCACGAACTCTTTCCAGTCTCTCGGAATCATATCGAGAGAGAAGTTCCAGCCATCCCAGCTGCCATCCTGCAGCACACGTCCGGATGCTCCCCAGCCTGAATAGGAGAACTTACTTTCATAATCATCCTTCACCCAGTAGCTCCAGTAGCTAATATACCATCCGGCGCCCCAAAGGTCATCTTTGTCGATAGCTTCCCAGTCATCATAGTCATAGTCTGACGAACCTCCTTTGTCGGGATCATATCCGCGAGGATGGATGAAGACTCCAGTCGGAGTACGATATTCCTGGTTGTCTTTCGTATCAATCAAGCCTATATCGCCATCGTTGTCTGTATCCCAACCAAATCCGTTGATGGTGTAACCACCAAGAGGGTCTGTCGGAGAGGATACGTTAGTGTACTGAATAAGTGTGTAAAGACGCGGATAGGCAGCCACGACTGCTCGGATCATATCCGCACCGGTGGCGAGTCCGTCCCAACGGTAACCGAAAACTAAGGCATTCTTCTCTTTATCATCATTCCACTGAATGACGAGGGCGGCTTTATTCTCACCTTCACCGGCCCAGAACTTAATCATGTCCATAGTGAACTCTCCGTCGGGAGCCGGCATATCATCAGGTATGTACCAGTCGTACTTTATACCCGCTTTTGCCTCACGCTTATCCGGCGTGGATGAAGAGCTCACTCCTTGCTTCGTAGAGGGGAGTCTGACTATATCCTCCCTGCGGTCCGGATAGTTGGCAATCGCATAGCTCACTCCTGAAATCAGAGCGGCAATGGCGATCAGCATAATGCTTAACTTCTTCATAGATGTTAAAGTTTTTAATTTGA
>JAIEAO010000061.1:0-18631 GCA_029071345.1 Muribaculaceae bacterium
CATCCTTCTTTGCGTCATGTCCAGACGTATCCGATATCTGTTATAGACACTCACTTCTCACCTCTCACTTCTCACCTCTCACCTCTCACTAAATTTATGACCGAACATCGTCTCACACTCCGCAAACCGGAGAAACTTCGCCACAAACGTCTTGTCGGCGATCTTTTCTCGGAGGGAAACTCGCTCTACGATTTTCCCCTGCGCCTCGTGTGGCGACTCATCGACGAGGAGACCCTGCGCGGCAGTTTCCGCGCTGACCTGCCCCGCCAGCTCGGCAACGTGCAGATGCTGATCACCGTGCCCAAGAAAAAACGCCGTCATGCTGTGGACCGCGTATTGATGCGCCGCCGCATCCGCGAGGCCTACCGTCTCAACCGCCTCCCGCTCAAGGAAGCTGTGGACCGAATACCCGATGCAGGCACCCTCTCGCTCGCCTTCATCTACCTCAGTGACCAGAACCTCCCCTACGCCACCATCGACAAAAAGATGCGCAAGCTGCTGAGCCGCCTGACCGATCTAATTAGGAGTTAGGAGTTATGGACTCCGCGACCGCGTCAAATAGTAACGCAGACACTCCGTGGCTGCGAAAAAAGCGCCGTCACGGAGTGCCGGCATTACTCATCGAGAATCCGTTTCCCGCAAAGCCGCTTGCGGCGTCTTCGGAGCGACACTTGCTCGCAAGTGTCGTAAATCAAGTCCGCCCGAGCGGGTAGTTGCAAGCAACAGCCCCTCCGTTTTAATTTGACGCGGTCGCGGCATGCCGCGACCCTACTTATCACTTATCACTTATCACTTATCACTAAAAAAATGAAATCCCTCCTTATTCTGCTAATAAAATTCTATCAAGGCGCGATCTCGCCACACCTCCCCGCCGCTTGCCGCTATACGCCCACATGCTCGCAATACGCCATCGAGGCCCTGCGCAAGCACGGAGCGATCAAAGGCTCATGGCTCACCATCCGCCGCATCTGCCGCTGTCATCCCTGGGGCGGCTCCGGCTACGACCCCGTCCCCTAAAGTTAGGAAAATTTTTTCGATTAGCGGTAATCTTTGGCGTATATACACATTAATAGGTGCTGTTTTTGCGTTAATAATGTATCGGAACGACCGAATCGCGCCGATATTAATTGAAAAACAACCGGATGAAAGGACTGAGAGTGATAGCTGCAGTGGTGGCCGCCTTCCTCTTCTTTGTGTCGTGCGGCACGAAGAAGAACACCCCCGTGTCGCGCAACTGGCAGGCTTTCACCACCCGTTACAACGTCTATTTCAACGGCAAAGAACATTACAACGAGCAGCTCTCTGACATGGAGGATAAGTATGAGGATGACTACACACGCCGCCTGCTCATCCACCCTGCCGAAGCCCGCGTCGACCAGAAGATGCCGCAGCCTACCGGTGATTTCAAGCGCACCATCGAGAAGATGCAGAAGGCCATTCAGCTCCACTCTATCAAGAAAAAGCCACCGAAGAAAGGGTCGTCGGCCAAGGAGAAGGCTTTCCGTGCCCGCGACGAGTTCAATCCCTTTCTTCACAATGCGTGGCTCACGATGGGTAAAGGGCAATATTTCAACGGCGACTTCACCGGCGCTGCGTCCACCTTCATGTATATCGGCCGTCATTTCACATGGCTGCCGGAGGTGGTGACCGAAGCTCGGATATGGGAGGCTTTGAGCTACAGCGCGATGGACTGGAACTATGAGGCCGAGAACGCACTGCATCCTGTCAAGGAGAAGTATCTGACAAACAAGGAACTGAAGAATCTTTATAATTTAGCGAAATCCGACATCCTCATCCGCTCCGACAATTATAAGGGGGCAATCCCCTATCTGCGTAATGCAGCCAAAGCTGCGAAAGGAACACAGAAAAACCGGTTGTGGTTTCTGTTAGGTCAGCTTTATTCTCATGAGGGCGACAAGAGAAACGCCTACAATGCTTTCCGGGAAGCCGGCAAGGGTCAGGGAATATCCTACCGTGCGAAGTTCAACGCCCGCATCAAGCAGAGTGAGGTCTTTACGGGGCGCAACATCTCTAAGGAAGTTTCCTCATTGAAAGGTATGCTCCGCTATGCACGCAATCAGGAATTTGCCGACCAGATCTATTACGCCATCGGTAACCTTTACCTCTCGAAAGGAGACTCGACACAAGCTTTGAAAAACTATTCGTTGGCCGTGGAGAAATCCACGCGCAACGGCATTGACAAGGCTCTGGCACAGTTGGCTTTAGGTCACATCTATTTCGACCGGGGCGATTATGTCAAGGCCCAGCCATGCTATGCCGAGGCTATCCCGCAACTTCCTGAGAATTACCCCGATTATAAGAAATACAAGCTCCGCAGCGACGTGCTCGACGAGCTGGCGATCTATTCCGGCAATGTGCAATTGCAAGATTCGCTGTTGCGCCTCGCCGATATGACGCCCGAGGAGCAGCGTGCCGTGGCCCAACGCCTTGTCGACGAACTGATTGCCAAGGAAAAGAAAGAGGCGGAGGAAGCGGCTCGTGAGCAGGCCATGGCCGAACGCGAAGGCCAGCAGAACGATAATATCAACCGCAACGATGCCGCGCCGCAGGGGATGATGAACAACGGCGACAAATCATGGTATTTCTACAACGCCATGACCAAATCGCAGGGCAAGAGCGAGTTCCAGCGACGCTGGGGTGCGCGGCGCCTTGAGGATGACTGGCGACGCCGAAACAAGGCTTCATTCTCGTTCGATGAGCCGGCCGAAGAGGAAAAGGAGGAGGGCGAGAAACCGGAAGGGGCTGAGAATGACGGCACAACCGAAGGAAAAGAGGGCTCCACGAGTGCGGATGCCACCGATCCGCACAAGGTGGAATATTATCTCGCGCAGATTCCATCCACTCCCGAAGAGCGGCAGACATCCAACGATATCATTCAGGAGGGTCTATACAACATGGGATTGATTCTCAAGGATAAACTTGAGGATTTCCCGGCAGCCCGCACGGAGTTCATGCGGCTTGAAGACCGCTATCCCGACAATATCTACCGCCTCGACGTGTATTACAATATGTATCTGATGGCTGTGCGCACCGACGACACGGCCGAGGCCGAGAAATGGAGACAGAAGATTCTCTCCGATTTCCCCGACTCACCCTACGGCATAGCCATGAAGGATCCGAACTATTTCAATAACCTTCGCCGCATGAACCTCATCCAGGAAGAGATGTACGAAAAGGCTTATAACGCCTATCTCGATAACGACAACCGGGAGGTGCATAAGCTTACGGCGGAGATGGAGAAAGACTTCCCTCTCTCGGAGATTCTGCCGAAGTTCGTGTTTATCGATGCCCTGTCATATCTTACGGAAAATGACAACGAGCAGTTCCGCAGTCGTCTCTCCACCCTGCTTGAACGCTGGCCCGATACGGATATGACACCGATGGCTGCCGATATCATGCGCGGACTCAAGGCCGGGCGCGTGCCTCATGCCGGACTCACAAACTCGCGCGGCATGATCTGGAGCATGAGCCTCAGCAACGACTCCACGGGCAGAGGAGGAAACGGTCAGGCAGCCAATTTCAAGCGCGACCCGAACTCACCGCAGTATCTCGTGCTGGCATTCCCGCGCGACTCGGTAAACTCGAATGCCCTGCTCTACGATGTGGCGAGGTTTAACTTCTCATCATTCGTAATCAAGGACTTTGATCTCGAGCCCATGAGTTTCGGCGAAATAGGGCTCCTCGTGATAAAAGGATTTGAGAATCTGCGCGAGCTGGAATATTACCGCTCGGTGATGGGGTCTTCCGATCTTAATCTCCCGCCGGAGATTAGACCTATCATGATCAGCAAATATAACTTTGAACTTCTTCTCAATGAGGGGCGTTCTTTTGAAGAATACTTCCGCTTTGAAGCCGAAGCTCCCGCGCCCAACGATCTACCGGAGCCTGTGCCCCCGGATGCTGAGGAACAGTCGGCCTCGCCCGAAGCGACAACTCCGGAAGAGGAATTGGAGAGCATAATCGAATCGGAGGCTGAAACAGCTATCGAACCCGAGAAGCCGACCGAACCGGTGAAGCCAAAAGAGCCGAAGGAGCCTGAGAAAACAGAGGAACCTGAAGAAAATAATGTAGAATTTGATATTGAATTTGATGAGTGACAAGATATTATGGGCTGATGATGAGATTGATCTCCTCAAGCCGCACATACTCTTCCTGAAAGCCAAGGGCTATGAAGTGACTACTGTCTCCAACGGTCGCGACGCACTCGATGCGCTTGAGCACGAACCGTTTTCCCTTATCCTGCTTGACGAGAATATGCCCGGACTTACCGGTCTTGAGACATTGGCGCTCATCAACCGGTCGCATCCCGACATCCCGGTGATCATGATCACCAAGAGCGAGGAGGAGAACATCATGGATCAGGCCATCGGAAGCCAGATTGCCGATTATCTCATCAAACCGGTGAATCCGAACCAGATTCTCCTCTCGATAAAAAAGAATCTTCACAGTCGCGAAATTGTTGCCACTCATGCCACTTCGGAATATCAGCAGGATTTCATGCGCCTTTCGCAGCTCATCAATTCAGCCTCGACCATCGAAGACTGGATGGAGGTCTACCGCGAATTAGTGAGATGGGAACTGAAACTGGCCGAGACCGACAACCAGATGGCCGAGATGCTGCTGATGCAGAAGCGCGATGCCAATTCAAACTTCTGCAAGTTTGTCAAGCGAAACTACGAAAGCTGGGTCACAAGCGAAGATCATCCCCTCATGAGCCCCGAAATCTTCCGTCGACGCGTATTCCCGCTGCTCGACCGGGGGGAGAAGGTGTGCTTTATCCTTGTCGACAATTTCCGCCTCGACCAGTGGAAGATCGTGCAGCCGATAGTGTCTGAATTCTTCAATATCTCCGAAGAGCTTTACACCACAATCCTCCCCACCTCCACGCAGTATGCCCGCAACGCTATCTTCGCCGGACTGATGCCTCTGCAGATCGCCACGATGTATCCGCAATATTGGGTGGACGAGGATGAGGACGAGGGGCTGAACATCCATGAGCAGCAGCTCGTGCAGACGCAGCTCGACCGCTTCCGCCGCAAAGACCGCTTTCAGTACACCAAGCTCAACGACTCCACCGCCGGCGAGAAATTCGCGCAGCAACTCGGAGCCGCCAAGGATATCCCGCTGCAGGTGCTTGTGCTGAACTTCATCGATATGCTCTCCCATGCCCGAACCGAGTCGAAGATGATTCGCGAGCTCGCCAACAACGATGCCGCTTACCGTTCGCTGACCGAGAGCTGGTTCCGCCATTCGTCGGCCGCCGAAATTTTCCGCCGGCTCGCAGAATTA
Organism: Muribaculaceae bacterium; assembly: GCA_029071345.1. Lineage (GTDB taxonomy): Bacteria > Bacteroidota > Bacteroidia > Bacteroidales > Muribaculaceae > Lepagella. Next base: position 5,311 of record JAIEAO010000061.1, read on the forward strand.
GGCTATAAGGTCATCCTCACCACCGACCACGGCACCATCCGTGTGGATAACCCCGTAAAGGTCGTGGGCGACAAGAACACCAACACCAACCTGCGTTATAAAGTAGGAAAAAGCCTCAACTACAACCCGCGTCAGGTCTATGAGATGCACGACCCGAAGCGTTTCGGCCTCCCCTCGCCGAACCTCTCAAGCTCATTCATCTATGCCTGCAACGAGGATTTCTTCTCCTATCCGAACAATTATAACTATTATGTGCAGTATTACACCGGCACATTCCAGCACGGAGGCATCTCTCTTCAGGAAATGCTTGTGCCCTTAGTGACCTTATCTCCGAAATGAAGCATCTGCTTACTTTAATATTGGCTGTCATCAGCCTTTCCGCATATTCTGTTGCTAATAGCAATGGTGTTGACCCGATGCGCGACATCGAGGACCGCGCCGCAGCCGGTGACCCTGTCGCCATCATCGCTCTTCGTGACTCGGCGGAATGTGGCGACCCACGCGCCATGAATTTCTTAGGATTTCTTTATTGGCAAGGGATGGGTACACGTCTTGACCAAGATTCCGCACTCTATTTCCTGCGCGAAGCGGCCTCGAAAGGAGATGCGAAGGCATCGGCAAACCTCGGCCACCTTCTTATCACAGGCGCGGAGACTCTGCAACCCGACACTGTGGAAGCCTTGAAACTCTTGGATTTTGCCGCATCACGCCGTTCATCGGCGGCGATTCGCGAACTTGCAGATTATTTTGACCGCCATCCCGGCGATTCTGCTTATGCCGCCACGCTGAAGTTGATCGGAGATGTTTATTCCCACGGCTTTATCTTGCCTTACAACTATCGGAAGGCCCTTGAATATTACGACCGCGCAGCTCAGTTAGGCGACACCGTAGCGGTCCGCATCATCCGCGAGCACCGCGAGATATTCCCGGATGATATCAAGTGATAAGAGATAAGAAATAAGTGATAAGAATAGAATCTAACTTATCACCTATTACTTATTACTTAATACTTATTACTTATTACTTATTACTTAATATTAAAGTCTTAAACTTTAATATTTCGGTCGAGCAGTCGGTGTTTAACCATTAGCCGGACTGATGTCGGCATGATTCCTACGGTAAAGATCGCCAATCGGTTGAGCCAGCCGTTGATGTATTGTTTGCGTCCGCGTAGCATCTGCTTCACGGCCTTGCGGGCGAAACGCTCCGGCGTGTCGAGCGCACCGATGCGCACCGCCAATTTCTTGAGATTCTCGGGAAGGCCGAACAAGTCGGTGGCTATACCTCCCGGGCAGGCGGCTGTAGCTGTCACTCCCGAATCGATCAACTCATAATGGAGCGCGCGCGTAAATGCTCGGATATAAGCTTTTGTGGCGGAATACATCGCTATACCCGGCATCGGCATCCAGCATGACATCGACGACATATTCATGATGCGCCCCTCTTTTCGCGCAACACACCTCCGGGCAAATTCGCGACTCAACACTGTAACCGCATCTATGTGAAGACGGATGAAGCAATCGATTTTTGCCGGAGAAGTCTCAGCAACCGTGCGAAATGAAAAGATGCCGGCATTATTGATAAGTATATAAGGATCATAATGGCTTTTATCAATCGCATTGAGCACATTGACCACATCATCGCGGTCTGTAAGGTCGGCATAAAAAGGAATGGTGTTTACTCCATATTTCTCCTTGATTTCAGCGGCTGCATTCACAAGCTCCTCGCGCTGGTTGCTCACCATCATAATCGCACAACCATATTCCGCCAGCACCCTGCAGAACCACAAACCGATCCCTCCGCTCGCACCGGTCACCACCGCTAATTTTCCTCTCAGATTTGTCATTTTATTTAATTAGAAATTAGAAATTAGGAGTTAGGAGTTATGGACACTTCTTCTCACTTCTCACTTCTCACTTCTCACTGGATTTCACTTTATCGATCTCGCGCCGGATTGCCGGGGGAAGATCCGTGCAATGCTTGTGGCAGGCCATCTCGCGCGAGTACATACGGGCGATGCAGTAATTCACATGGTCGCAACCGCAGCGATGATTCTCCTCCGCCATCATGCGGTTGACGAAATCAGGCTCGTTGAGGAGCGCACGACCCATCTGCACGAAGTCAAATCCTTCATCCATCACCCGCTCGGCGTTGTCGCGGCTCACGACTCCGCCGACATATACCAACGGCAGCGTCAGTTCGCTGCGGAATCTCAGCGCATCTTCCAGAAAATACAATTCCTTGAACGGCACGGAGGGTATCATATACTTTCCGACCATCCTTACGCCATATTTGAGCCACCATTGCTTCATGTAATGCGTCATCGAATAGATCGGCATTGATCCGCGCATCACATACATCGGGGCTTTGCTCACAAATCCGCCGGAAAGCACCAACCCATGAACTCCGCAACGCTCGATCTCCTTGGCCACGGTGAGGCAGTCGTCGATTTCAAGACCTCCCTTGAAACCGTCGCGCATATTGGTTTTCACAAGCACTCCCATGTCTGATCCGGCGCACTTCATCACCTCCTCCAGACACATTTTCATGAATGTCATGCGATTCTCGAGCGATCCGCCGAATTCGTCGCGCCGATGATTGGTATATGGAGAAAGAAACTGTGAGATCAGATAACCGTGACCGGCATGAACCTCCACGCAGTCGAAGCCGGCATCGCGCGCCGTGTTGACGGCCGCGCCGAAATCGCGAGCCAACTGCTTCAGCTCATCCTTGCGCAGGCCGCGGCAGAACGTTGGGGAATAGAGATTGAAGCCCGTTGTCGCGCCTACGGGGGTTCCCCCTGCTGTAGAGCGGTGCGTCATATTGCCGCAATGTCCTATCTGTATCGAAGCCTTTGCGCCGCGGTCATGAATGCCGTCGGTGATCTCACGAAGCGGTTTCACTATTTCGGGCCGAAGCCAGAGCTGGGTGGTGAAAGACAATGCCGACCGGCAGATACCGGCATAGGCCAACGTGGTCATGCCTACTCCACCTTCGGCCACGCTCCAGTGATAATCGCGCAGCATCTCTGTCGGGCCGTTGTCGCGCCCCATTCCCTCGAAAGCCGCCGAACGGATGGTGCGGTTACGCAACTCTACGGGCCCTATCATGCCGGGCGTAAACAGTTTATTCATAATCAATAGATAAATGGAAGAATATAGCGACGGTTAAGTCTGGCATAATCGTCGCCGAATTCAGAAATATATCTCGCATGGAGCTTTCGCGCACGCGGAGCGAGATTGGCGAAGGTCCAGACGGCAAATGCCACACCGCCTACCGACCATGTGAGCACCGCATATCCGCACCATTCGATAAATTCACCTAAATAGTTGGCAGATGTGACATAGCGATACATCCCTCCACGCGGGATATAGTGCTTTGTATCACCGGGTTTGCGCAGATGCCTGATAATATTGTCGGAATGGAGGTTGATACCCATCCCTGCGAAGAAAAGCACTGTTCCGATGACGAACCGGGGATCCCAAAGCCAACTTACCGGATACGTATCGGCCGGAGCCACGAAGAAGAGCCAACCGCCGATCATGTAAGAGTTGATGAGATTGAAAATCACCCCCATCGCTACGATCGTGAGAGGCATCCGGCTTTTACCTTTGATAAGCAACGGAAAGATAAACGACCGCTGGAAATAATGGAATAGAAAAAGAAAGCACATCGTCATCGGCGCCGCATCCCATCGGCGCGGACCAAGCAGCCAGAAGAGGAGCATGGCCAAGAATGCCGGCGACTCCATCAGCACCCAGCCGAGGCGATTATTCACAGCCGGGCCCCATTTGGGCGTATACATGATGCCGTAACCGGCCGAGATATATTGCAATGCAAAAAAGACAATCGGCGCAATGCAGAACATCGCACCCACCACGCTATAGTAAAAGTCTGTGGAAAATATTACACTGGACATTCAAATTCTAATTAACAATGCAAAGATAACAAATATTTGGGATGGAGCAAAGATATAGTTAAAAGTAGGGACGCGATACATCGCGTCCGCCGATTATTGTTTCCTCCGCTCCGGGCTGCCATTACCCATTACTCATTATCCATTTCACATTTAAGTATAAGGATGGGCGGCGAGGAAGGTGTCGACGGTGCGGTCTATCTGACGACGGTCTTCGAGCCGGTCGGAGGGGAAATGAATACCGGCGCGCGAATAGTATTGCTCACGCGCGGCAAGCCCCGCCTCAACAGCCTCGCGCAGCTCATCGGGCGATTTCCCCTTCATCAGCGGTCGACGCGAACTGTTGATTATCAACCTTTCGACAATACGCTCCACCGATGCTTGCAGCCAGACCACATCCCCCCGGCCGAGCATATAGCCGATATTGTCGTAGAAGCAAGGTGTGCCACCTCCGCAAGAGATAATCACATTCTCGAACTCACCGACTTCCCGGAGCATAGCGCTCTCAATCCGCCGGAATTCCTCTTCCCCCTTCTCGCTGAAGATTTGCGAGATCGACTTGCGGAATCTCTGCTCGATATAGAAGTCGAGGTCAATAAAATCCATCCCTGACCTTCGCGCGAGCGCACGCCCGAAAGTAGTCTTTCCACAAGCCATATATCCGATCAGAAAAATAGTCATCTCTTTATAGTTAGGAGTTAGAAGTTAGGAATTATGAAAATAATCGCAAGTCGGCTAAGAGCGGACGTCGGCCGAAGGCCGGTGTGCGGTGCCGAAGGCACTTAGACCGACTGCAATTAGAAATTAGGAGTTATGGACACTGTTTGTCTCTGGGTGTTCTTCTCACTTATCACTTATTCCTTATCACTGAAGGAGATTGCGGCCTATGGTCCAGGCCACTATGACGAGGCAGACGGCGAGAACCACCGGGAGCGAATGAACGCGCGCGTAGAGGCGGAGATGCCTCTTATAATTCAGTTCAAGCCATACGAGCCACATCAGTGCCGGAAGCGATAGAAGCAGAAAGGCGTTGTAATGCCAAGCCCCGCGCAAATCGCCATGTAGCAGCGCGTGGATCATCCGCTGGCTGCCACATCCGGGGCAATCCCAACCTGTCATAGTGTGAAACATACAGCGCGGCATCCAACGCGACTCACCGGGGTCTACGAAGTAATAGACCACACCCAAGACGACCGCTGCACCAACTGCCAATATAATCCACTCTTTGCGACTCATTGTCAGTTCTCGGTTCTCGGTTTTCAGATTTCAGTTTATATAATCACCCTACTAACAGTGACACAGGAAGATATAGCGTTGCGCTCACCAGACCCAGCACGATAGAGGCGATGATCCAATATTGCGCCACCTCCGACGCACGGCGTGCCCCTTCATAATCGCGGGCATAATATTTAGATGACACCGACGAACTGAAAATCACTGCAATCAGGCCGGGGATGAAACAGCAGAGCACCATCGACATAACAGCCCACACAAGATAAGTCTTAGGCATCGGTTCGGGATGACCATATTGTAAATTCGGCTGCTGACCTTCGCCATTGCTTGCAGGCTGATTATAATTGCCGATGAACGGAGCTGGTTTTACGGGTTGTGGCACGGGAGGGGGCGTTGCGCCATGAACCGGTGGAGGCGTTACGGATGAAGGCTGATTCACAGCCTCGGCGCGACGTCGGGCCTCGCCGGCATCATAATCGATATGGAGCGTGCGTGCCCATTCCGTCTCGATTTCTTCTGCGGGTGTCAGTTCGTCAGCTTTCGCATCCTCGGCGACAACCTCCTCGGCTGTCACTTCTTCTGCCGCTCCCTTTTCATTATCTTTTTCCTCAAGAATATCCTTAGGATCTTTTTCTTCCATATCTTTCATTGTCTTATTTTTTATCATACCTGCTGCATCTCCACAAGTTTGTGATAGATGCCACCCTTTCTGATCAGTTCCTCATGATTTCCGACTTCCATCACCTTTCCCTCATGGAGCACATAGATGCGGTCGGCATTCACGATGGTGGAGAGGCGGTGTGCGATTACGATTGTAGTGCGGTCTTTCATCAGATTTTCCAATGCGTCCTGCACTAAGCGCTCACTTTCGGTGTCGAGAGCTGAAGTAGCTTCGTCGAGAATCAGTATCGGCGGATTCTTGAGAATCGCGCGCGCGATGCTGATGCGCTGACGCTGACCTCCGGAGAGCCGGCTGCCGCGGTCGCCTATCACGGTGTCATAGCCGTTTTCGGTCTGCATGATGAAGTCGTGAGCATTGGCGATGCGGGCCGCACGCTCCACCTCCTCTCTCGTGGCGTTCTTGTAACCGAAAGCGATATTGTTGTAGATCGTATCGTTGAAAAGTATCGCCTCCTGGTTGACATTGCCGATCAGCGACCTTATATCCTTGACCCGCAAGTCCTTGACACTGATACCGTCAATCTTGATCTCTCCGCGCTCCGTATCCCAAAAGCGGGGGATAAGGTCGACCAGCGTAGACTTACCGGAACCCGACTGCCCCACGATGGCCACGGTCTCACCCGGTTTCACCTCCAGATTCACATTGGTCAGCACATCGCGCTCTCCGTCATAGCTGAACGATACATTTTCAAGCGCCACCGAACTCTGGGAACTGTCTGCCGGAAGCTCTTTCGGGTTAACAGGATCTTTAATCGGATTCTCAGCTGCAAGAATCTTATCGATTCGTTCCATCGCAGCCATACCCTTCTGCACTGTGTAAGTGGTCTTGGTCAGGTCTTTAGCCGGGTTGATCACACTGTAAAACAGCACCATGAAAAGTATAAACTGGGAGGCATCGATCGAAGAGTTGCCCGAAAGGATAAGCGTGCCGCCGAACCAGAGGATTACGGCCACGGCCACTGTGCCGAAAAATTCGCTCAACGGATGAGCCAGCGCATAGCGGCGATTCATACGGTTGATGATATTATAGAGATCCTGCGTTTCGTATCTGAAATTACGCCTCATCTGCCCCTCGGCGTTGAAAGCTTTCACGATACGCAGGCCGCCGATGGTCTCCTCGATGTTGGAGAGTATAGAGCCGAAACGCTCCTGGGCATCAAGATTCTGATGCTTGAGTTTTCGACCTACGATGCCGATGATGCCACCCACAATAGGTAACAATATCAGCACCAGGAGCGTCATCTGCCAACTGATCGCGACCATCGAGGCGATATAGCTTATGATAAGCAAAGGATATTTCAAAAGCCCGAACACACTCGCCATCACCGACATCTGCACCTCCTGCACGTCGCCTGAAATCCTGGCCATGATGTCACCCTTCCGCTCGTTGCTGAAGAAGCCGATCGGCAGCGCGATTATCTTGTCATACATTTCATTACGAATGTCGCGTGTCACACCGTTCTGAAGAGGAATCGTGAACAATTCGCTCACATAGGCGGCGAGAACTTTAAGCAATGTCATGAAGGACAGCGCGGCGCAAAGAAACAGCAGCGTAAACGATGCTCCCTGATGCTGAATCATCTGCGAAACATAGTAATAGAAATTATTGGTGAGCACATCGGCAAGTTTGCCCGATTCCAACGCCATGAGATGATACTCCTGCGTATCGATGCCGAAAAGCATCCGCAGGATCGGCATAATCATTGCGAATGAGAAGATGGTGAGCAAGGCGGTCAGCAGGTTAAACACCACACTGAGCACAGCATTCCACTTATATGGCGCCGCATAGCGCATCATTAATCTAAAAAAATCCTTCATATCAAGCTGAAACACGCGAAAAGGCGCACTTCGTCACAAAGATAGTAAATTTCCGCGAAATCACCGCATCGAGACGCCGGAATCAAATGCACTCACTGCGTTCGCGCCACAATCCCTGTCCATAACTCCTAAATCCTAACTCCTAATTAAAATGGTGTCCATAATTCCTAACTCCTAATTCCTAACTCCTAATTAAGCGAAGCGTGCGGTGGTAGACGATGGCGGCGAAAACGGCGGCCGCCACCAGGGCGATATCAAAACTGTAATACACGCCGACATTGCCGAGATCGCACACTTTGGCAAGCAACATCATCGCCGGGGTGCCGACCACGACATAGGATACCACCGAAATCCAGAGCAGCGGTTTCACGCGCGAGGTGCCGCGGATGGCATTGATATAGGTGAGCTGAGTCGCGTCCATAAACTGATAGATCACCAGCGGAACGATCAGCAGCAAAGCCGATGCTATCACCTCGGCATCGGGGGTAAAGAGATGGATGATATGCGTGCCGCCGAACCAGAAAAGCGCAGAGGCGGCCGCCGCTAACACAAGGTTGATTTTAAGCCCTGCGGATGTGGCGCGCCTGATTCCGGCGAAGTCATTGACTCCGGTGTAGTTGGCGACACGGATTGCCGTGGCCACCCCGAAACTCATGAAAATCATGAAGCCGAGCTGCGACATGGTGTTGACCACCTGAAAAGCGGCTATCTGTATCTTGCCGAACCATCCGCAGACCACGGCGCCCAGACTCCAGAGTCCGCACTCGATGCCATGCTGAATCATCACCGGATAAGATGTTTTCCAGACCTTAGTCCTGAGAGTCGCGAGCCTTTCCGATGTGTGGAAGCCGGGCATATAGATACGATAACGCTTCCGGTGCAGAAAGATCACCGTGAGGCCGATCGCGCTCAGATAGCGCGCGGTGACGGTGCTGTAGCCGGCACCGTCCAATCCTAATTCAGGGCAACCGAAATGTCCGAAAATAAGCAGATAATTACCAATGATGTTGAGCACATTGGAAGAAAGAATCATCCACATCGGCAATGATGTGTCGTTGATACCGTTGCACGTCTGCTGAAAAGAGTTGAAGAGTGCCATCGGCAGCAGGCTCGTGAGGATGATCAGATAATAGGAGCGGATGAGCGGCAGAAGCTCTTCGGGCTGGCCGAAGCGGTCGAGAAAGAAATAGATCACGGTCATGACAACTGTCATGCCGAGAGAAAGAAAGATATTCGACTGCACACCGGCGCGGAGCATACGCCCCGTGTTCTCATCCTCCCCCCGGCCGAAAAGAGCTCCGATCAGAGGCGTCAATCCGCCGGCGAAACCGAGCTGCATCACCGTCGGGATGAAAAAAAGAGAATTTACAAACGCCGCCGCGGCAAGCTGATCAACACCGTATGCTCCGACCATCATCGTGTCGGCGAAACTTACTATAATAATCCCCAGCTGCGTCACGAGCACAGGGAGGCCAAGTCGAAAAAGTGCGCGCAATTCCACTTCTATATTATTTTGTGTTAAAAACCGACTGCAAATTTACTAAATTAAACAAAATTGTTGTTAATTTTGTATTATAAATGTAAAGCAAGAGGGAATCCCCTTTCAATACATCGGATATGAGGTTACGAAAAAGTTTTATTCCATGCTGTGCCGTTCTTTTGGGCATGGCCGCACCCCAAGCTGTTTCGGCAGAAATCTACACGCTGGATTCCTGCCGGAACATGGCCGTGCATAACAACAAGACGATCAAGATGGCCGAGGAGAGCATCCGCGGCGCTGGCTACGAACGCAAGGCCGCCAAGTCGCTCTATCTCCCGGGCATTGACTTCGCCGGTACATATTTATATAACCAGCGGACCATCAATCTTCTCGGCGAGGATGCCAAACTTCCGACAATGAGTTTCGACCCCTCGACCCAGACTTTCAAGTATAATCTGCTCACCACCCCCGACGGCACGCCGATCAAAGATCCGGCCACCGGAAGCTATATCCCCACCGAAGTGGCCGTGATTCCGAAAGATGCCATGAGCTTCGACACTCACAACATCTTCGCGGGAGCCTTCACGCTCACGCAGCCTGTGTATATGGGCGGTCAGATCAAGGCCCTCAACGAAATCACGAAATATGCCGAGAAGATGGCGATGGCCGCGCGCAACAGCGTGGTGCAGGATGTGGTTTTCGCCGTCGACCAGGCTTACTGGCTTGTGGTCTCGCTGAAATCGAAGCAGAAACTGGCGGATAGCTTCGTGTCATTGGTCGACACGCTCCGCTATAGCGTCGACGAGATGGTGAAAGCCGGTGTGGCCACGCATTCCGACGCGCTGATGGTGGATGTGAAACTCAACGAAGCCAAAATCATGCGCACCAAGCTCGACAACGGCCTCACATTAGCGCGCATGGCTCTCGCCCAGGTCTGCGGACTTCCGGTTCAGGAAGAGATGACCCTTGCCGACGAAGACTTCAAGTCGGGGCGCACAGCGATGGTCGACCCCGTGCTGAATATGCAGGATGTCTTCGCCCGCCGTCAGGATCTCGAAGTGGTGCGTCAGGGGATCACCGTGCTTTCGCAGCGCGAGAAATTAGCGTTGGGAAATATGCTCCCCAAAATAGCCATCGTTGGTGCTTACGAATTCTCCAATCCCAACCTTAACGACGGTTTCCGCAAACGTTTCGGCGGAGGATTCAGTGTCGGAGCCACTGTGGCTATACCGATCTGGCACTGGGGCGGCAACTACAACCATTACCGTGCCACCAAGTCGGCCACCAACGCCCAGCGCATGATGCTTGAAGACCTTGAGGAGAAGGTGGAGCTGCAGGTGAAGCAGGCCAAGTTCAGTTTTCAGGAGGCCTTCAAGACCTACGACATGACCAAATCCAACATGGCGAGCGCCGAGGAAAACCTTCGTTCGGCGCAGTTGGGATTCCGCGAAGGGGTGATGACCACCACCGATGTCATAGCCGCCCAGACAGCGTGGCTGCAGGCCAACTCTGAAAAAATAGATGCTGAGATCGGCATTCACCTCTGCGAGGTTTATCTCGACAAAGTGATCGGAAAGCTGAATTATTGATTTAGGCGTTAGGTTTTAGATAATTGAAAGCCTCGAAGAGGCGAGATAATTATAACCCCATATCGAGGAGCGAAGCGACGAAGGTGTGGGGTAGAAAAGAGATTAGCAATCCGACCTCGAAGAGGTCGACTAATAAATAGAATATTAATGGACCTCTTCGAGGCCCCGGAAACCAAAGGGATATCCACCCCACACCGATATTCCTACGCAAACTCCGGAATATCGATATGGGGTTATAATTAAAACGCCCCTTTGGGGCTATGGCAACAGAAAAATATAAACTATATGAGTAACAGTAATAATCTGCCGGCCGGAGCGCAGGATCCTTCGGCCGTGACTAAGAAAGACAAGGCATTGATGCTTACGGTGGTGATCGTGATTCTCGTGGTTGCTGCGCTGGCAATTGTCGGTTTCATCTGCATGAAGCCGGGTCCCGACACCGTGCAGGGTCAGGGTGAGGCTACTGAAATCCGCGTATCGGGCAAGCTCCCCGGCCGTGTCGATCAGATCTATGTCGAGGAAGGCCAGCATGTGAAGGCCGGCGACACACTGGTGCGCATCGTCTCCACTCTGGTCGAGGCCAAACTGGAGCAGGCCAAGGCGATGGAATCTGCCGCACAGGCTGCCAACGCTAAAGTCGATGCAGGTACACGTCCGCAGATTGTGCAGGCTGCCAAGGAGCTTTGGGCTCAGGCGCAGGCGGCTTCGGGCATCACCAAGAAGACTTACGACCGTATGCAGACACTCTTTGAAAAGGGTGTGATAAGCGAACAGAAACGCGACGAAGCCAAAGCCGCTTACGACGCGGCGAAAGCAGGCGAGGCAGCAGCCAAGAGTCAGTATGAGCTGGCTGTCTCCGGTGCGCAGAAGCAGGATAAGGAGGCTTCCAACGCTATGGTCGATGTTGCCAAAGGAAGCATCAAGGAGGTCGACGCGCTTCTGGAAGACCAGTATCTCGTGGCGCCTTACGACGGCGAAATCACCGTGATATACCCCAACGTCAGCGAGTTGGTCGCTACCGGCGCGCCGATCATGACTCTTCAGAAAGACGACCACTGGGCTGTATTCAATGTCCGCGAGACCCTGCTGAAAGATATCACCCTCGGCACGAAACTCAAAGTGTGGATACCCGCCCTCGATAAGCATGTGGATATGAAAGTCTTCTACATCAAGGATCTCGGCACATACGCCAACTGGCAGGCCACCAAATCCACCGGCGACTACGACGCCCGCACATTCCAGGTAAAATGCCGTCCGGAGAAACCGATCGAGAATTTCCGCCCCGGAATGTCGGTGATTTACGAAGGAGTCGACAAATAAAATCTGCAAGCAGATTTTATTTGAAAGTATGAAGTATAAAGTGTCAATTTGACATTAACGTAACGCAGACACTCCGTGGCTGCGAAAAAACGCCGTCACGGAGTGCCGGCGCTACTGAAAACTGAAAACCGAAAACTGAAAACAAATGCACGATAAAGGACTGAAGGCCATCATGCTTCGGAGTGTGGTGCAGCTGGTGAGAAGACCGATCTATTGGAGTGGCTTCTTCATCCTGCCGCTGTTCATGTTCCTATTTCTGACCTCGATGCTCGGCAAAGGTCTCCCCACACGGGTGCCGGCGGCGATTGTCGACAAAGACGGCACATCGATGAGCCGCGAACTTACGCAGGAACTCGGCGGGATGCAGATGGTAGATATTGCCGCGATGCCCAACAGTTTCACCGAGGCGCGCCATCTGATGCAGAAAGGGGATATCTACGGCTATTTCCTTATTCCCGAAAATTTTCAGGCAGATCTCCTCGCGGGGCGCAAACCGGCCGTAACGTTCTATACCAACATGACCTATTTCGTGCCCGCCTCGATGCTCTTCAAGACCTTCAAGGCCACGGCCATCTACACCAAGGCCGGCGTGATGCTCAATATCGCCAACTCCGTGGGAGCCAACGGCGAGGAACTGGCTCCGATGATGATGCCTGTCAACATTTCGGCCCGCGCGATAGGCAACCCGTGGCTCAACTATGGCATCTACATCGCCAACTCATTTGTGCCATGCCTCTTGCAGCTGATGATCTTCCTGATGACGGTGTTCAGCATCGGTCAGGAGCTGAAATACGGCACCTCGCGCCGTCTCATGGAGATGGCCGACGGCTCGATACTGAAAGCCATCTTCGGCAAGCTCCTGCCTCAGACCATCTGCTGGTGGGTGATCGCGATGTTCATGACAGCATGGCTTTTCCGCTACAACCATTACCCGATGCACGGCACATGGTTCTGGATGATTGTCTCCGAACTGATGTTTGTGCTCGCCTGCCAGGGGTTCGCGCTGTTTGTTATCAGTGTCATTCCCAACCTGCGCCTGTCGCTCTCGGTGTGCGCGCTGTTAGGAATCCTGTCATTCTCGATAGCGGCCTTCTCCTTCCCGGTGCAGAGCATGTATCCCGCCATCGGAATCTTCAGCTATATCGTTCCTGTACGTTATAACTTCCTCATCTATGCCGACCATGCCCTCAACGGCATCGACGTGGCATACTCAAAGATGTGGTATATCGGCTATATCATCTTTATGCTTATTCCCTTCACCATGCTCTGGCATCTGAAGAAAGA
>JAIEAO010000061.1:18731-21015 GCA_029071345.1 Muribaculaceae bacterium
CGCGTCCCTACTGAAAACTGAAAACTGAAACCAATGAAGCAACTACGAAATATGTTTGAGGTCTATTGCCGGGAATTCAAGCTGGTGAAGGGCGATGTCGGAATCATCCTCTTCTTCCTGTTTCTCCCTCTGGCCTATCCCATCATATACTCCTTGATATACAACCCCGAGCTTGTGAAGAACGTGTCGATGGTGGTAGTCGACCACGACCGCACCCTTCTGTCGCGCGAACTGATGCGCAAGATGGATGCCACCGACCAGGCCCGTGTGATTGGATATGCCGCCGACCTTAACGAGGCACGCCGCGCCATCAACACCCACGAAGCCTACGCCATCCTTGAGATTCCCGAAGGATTCGAGAAGAGAGTCGGCCGACATGAGGCGGGCAATGCCGTGATGTACTGCGACATGAGCCTGCTGCTACGATACCGCGGATTTCTCGTGGCCTCCACCAATGTCATGTCAGACTTCTCCACCGAACTCCTGACAGAAACCATCGACAACATCGCCCCTCTGGCCGAGACCGTGGTAAACGGCGACCTCATGCCGGTAGAAAACATCTCGATGGGTAACATCCGCAACGGTTTCGACTCCTTCATCATGCCCGGTGTGCTCATCCTCATCCTGCAGCAGTGCATCATCCTCGCCGTCGGCATGGCCGGAGGCGCACAGCGCGAAAAGATGCTTTTCACCGGCCACAGTTCCGACAGTCTCAAAGGCTCCACAGCCCTGACAATGATAGCCCAGAGTCTCTGCTACCTCACCATCCTTATCATCCCGATCATCTTCCTGCTGCACTATGTGCCGCTAATCTTCCGCTTCCCGATGGAGGGCGACAATCTGGAGATCTTCGCCTATATCCTCCCGATGGTGATAGCCTCGCTCGGCATGGGATTCACCTTGCAGTCGATCGTTACCGAGCGTGAATCCGTGTTCGTGATCTGGGTAGCCACCTCGCTGATCTTCCTACTGCTCTCGGGATTGATCTGGCCCATCTACGATATGTATCCCGCATGGCGCTGTCTGTCATACATCTGCCCTTCGACATGGGGTGTGGAAGGCTTCATCAAGATGAACGCCAACGGCGCGAGCCTCTCGCAGTTAGGCCCTATATACCGCAACCTCTGGATTCTCGCCGCCGGCTGGTGCGTGCTCGGCTGGTGTTCGCGTAAATTCGTCGTCCGCCCCGCGTTGCGCAGAGCGCAAATGGTGAGAAGTGAGAGGTGAAACAATAATACCTTCTAATCTGCGGACGCGATGTATCGCGTCCCTACTATTATGTTATTTCAGATTATAAAATTACTCTCGCTGATACCCTTTCGGGTGCTTTACTACTTCTCGGACGTGCTGGCCTGGTTAGCCCATGATGTGGTCGGTTATCGCCGCAAGGTAGTGACCGATAACCTCCGCTCCTCCTTCCCCGACAAGAGTGATAAGGAATTGAGAGCCATAAGCCGCAAATTCTATCGTTTCCTCGGCGACTATATCGTGGAGACCATAAAACTCGCGAGCATGAGCGAGAAAACCATACGCAAGCGTATGCGCGTGGAGAATGCAGAAGAGCTCAACGAAGCCGTAAGGCGAGGTCAATCCGTCTCCATCTATCTCGGCCACTACTGCAACTGGGAGTGGGTGAGCTCGCTCCCCCTGCATATCGATCGATGCGCCCGGTGCGCGCAAGTATATCACCCGCTGAGCAACAAAGCTTTCGACCGCCTTCTCTTCCGCCTCCGCACACGCTTCGATGCCAACAACATCCCGATGGCCGACATCATGCAGACTCTCATCGGATGGAAACGCGCCGGAGTGCCGTCAGTCACGGGCTATATAGCCGACCAGGTGCCGGGGCTAAACATTCATCTCTTCGTAGACTTCCTTAATCACGACACACTCGTCTACACCGGCCCCGAGCGCATCTCGAAATTCTTAGGGGCGAAAGCCGTCTACGCGCATATCACACGTCCGCGCCGGGGCTACTATGTGCTGCGTTTCATCCCCATCTGCGAGAATGCGAAGAAGGAAGAAATCTTCACACCGAGCCGTGAATATTTCAGATTATTAGAAGAAAACATCAAAGAGGCTCCGCAATACTGGCTCTGGAGCCACCGCCGCTGGAAACGCACCCGCGAACAGTTCTACCAATACCACGGCGACAAAGCCGCAGAGATGCTATCGCATCTCTGATAATTAGGAGTTAGGAATGAGGAGTTAGGAGTTGTGGACACTCCGCCTATTGTAGGGACGCGATATATCGCGTCCGCAGCGGCAAGGGGGGAGGGGGATA
>JAIEAO010000062.1 GCA_029071345.1 Muribaculaceae bacterium
ACTTTGAGGCGTGGATTTTATTGATTCGCCTCTTCGAGGCTTGATATCAGAGAGCGGTGACAACCCCACACTTCGCTCCGCTTCGTGCGGGGATATTATTTCCCCGCCCTTTCAGGGCTTTTATGAGAAATCCCTAAGAATCATTAACCATTAATTATTAACCATTAACCAGAGATATGAGAGCTGGAAGAAAGAAACAAACACTGACCGAAAAGGAGGCGGTGATTATGAATATGCTTTGGGAGCACGGGCCGTTGTTCGTGCGCGAGATGCTGGAGCTTTATCCCGAACCGAAGCCTCATTTCAATACGATCTCAACCACGGTGCGTATCCTTGAATCGAAGGGATATGTCACGCACGAGGTGTTCGGGGCGTCACATCGTTTCGAGGCTGTGGCTCAAAAGGCTAATTTCCGTAGCCGGTCGTTGGCGGATGTGGTGCGTGATTATTTCGGCAATTCCTACAAATCGGCTGTTTCCGCGTTAGTAGAGGAGGAGAAGATTTCGGTTGATGAATTGAAGGAGATTGTGGACCTCATCGAGAGTAAGAACAGAAACAATAACAGCAAAGATTGATCGCCATGCCGTTGACTTACGCTTTGATTTCCGCATTATTTCTATGTTGCGGATATTTATGTTACCGCTGGGTTTTGGCCGGCGAGAGGCAGCATGGCTATAACCGTGCGTTACTTTACATCATTTATGCAATAGCTCTTACGGCTCCCTTGTTTTTATTGTCGGATACTGGAGTGCCCGAGCACGTACAGGAGGGAATGATTGAGATCGGTACGCTTAATCCTATTGGTGTGAAATCGGAGGGCGTAGTCAATAATGCCGGAGAATGGATATCCGTATCAGGAGTTGCCAAAATATTGGTTATCGCATATTTAATAGGAGTAGGGGTTATGGCTGTTCTCTCACTGTTAGGATTAGCACAGCTGCTGCGGGTGATAGGGAAGGGTGAGAAACTTCCGGCGGGTAAATATATCCTCGTAATCACTGAAAACAAACGGCTTGCCCCGTTCAGCTGGATGCGTTACATTGTGATGAACGCTACTGACTATGCGGAAAATGGAGGAGTAATAATGGAGCATGAGCGGTGCCACCTCCGTTTGCGTCATTGGGTAGATCTCATTATCGCGCAGTTGGTGATATGTCTGCAATGGCTCAACCCGGCGGCGTGGCTTATGCGCGATGAACTCCGCAATGTTCATGAATATCAGGCCGATGAAGCCGTTATGAAATCCGGCGCGGATATTGCCGGCTATCAGAAAATGTTAATAAAGAAAGCTGTTGGCTCCCGGTTCCAGTCGTTCGCCAACAGCCTGAATCACAGTAAACTTAAAAAGCTCTAAGTTTGCAGGAGCAAAATAAGAGAGTGGAAAATTTATCTTAAAAAAGCCAAGAGAGGCGGGTAGAT
>JAIEAO010000063.1 GCA_029071345.1 Muribaculaceae bacterium
CGCGGTGTGTGGTTTTTGTGTCTGTTGTTCAGTTGGGTCGCGGCCTCCGGCGACCGCGTCAAACACCCGGAGACAAACACTGTCTATAACTACTAACTCCTAATTCCTAACTCCTAACTGAGATCGAGCATCTTTTCTATCGGCTTCAAGGCTTTACGGGCGATGTCGGGGTCGACGGTGATTTCAGGCTGCTCGTCGCGCAAGGCCTTATATACTTTTTCGAGCGTATTGAGCTTCATGTAGTCGCATTCGTTGCACTGACACTCCGCATCTTCGGCCGGGGCCGGTAGGAATCTCTTAGACGGGCATTTGCGGCGCATCTCGAAGAGGATGCCGCTTTCGGTAACCACTATATATTCTTCAGCCTCGTCGTTTTGCGCAAAGTCGAGAAGGGCGGCAGTGGAGCCTACTTTGTCGGCTATCAGCTGCAGCGGTTTGCGACACTCGGGATGCACCAGTATCTTCGCGCCCGGATGATCCTTCTTCATCTGCATTATCTTATCTATAGAGAAACGGTCGTGAACATGACAGGCACCATCCCACAGCAACATATTGCGGTTAGCCACCGAATTTATATAGCCTCCCAGGTTCTTGTCAGGTCCGAAGATGATCTTCTCATCCTCCGGCAGCGACTCCACAATGCGGCGTGCGTTGCCCGAAGTCACCACAATGTCGGTCACAGCTTTCACCGCCGCCGATGTGTTGACATAGCTGATAACCGTGTAACCCGGATGATCGGCCACAAATTTTGAGAATTCCGCGGGGTCGCAGCTGTCGGCCAGCGAGCATCCGGCAGCCGTGTCAGGCACAAGCACCTTCTTGTCGGGGCAGAGGATCTTGGCCGTCTCACCCATGAAATGCACACCGCACATCACGATGATGTCGGCGTCGGTCTTTGCCGCATACTGCGCCAGCGCCAGCGAATCGCCTATGAAATCCGCTATCTCCTGAATCTCATCGCGCTGGTAATAATGTGCCATTATTAGTGCATTCTTTTCCTTTTTAAGTCTCAAGATCTCCTTGCGCAATTCTTCCGGCTGCATGGTCTTCTTCTCAACATCAGGAGTGTGTTCGGTCATGGCTTATTATTATTGTTGTTATTGATTAATTAAATTTTAAATAAAAATATAAATAAAGAATAAGATAAATAAGGGTGTTGATAAATGATAATAACTTTTTAACCAGAAATTTGGAAAATTGAGTTATCAAATATTCAACCCTGCTTATCATCACTCTATCAACAGGAGGTGGAATTGATTTTCAGCACGATGCGTCGATTATCTACACACTGTTGATAATTGCAAAGTTAATAAATTCTTCTTTAAAAAGTGTTGAAAACTGTAGAAAACCTACCTTAAAACTGAAGATAAGTCCGGTAATAAAATTTAGAAAAATAGTTAACGGATAAGATGGGAAAATTGAAAACCTTTCTGCTTATAAATTCCAAGGAAAATGCAAAATCCGCGAAAATCAACTTATTAAAAAGATTTCTACACCTTTATCAACGGATTTTCGACACTTATCAACACTTTATCAACACATGCGGAGGTTGGCCATTTCGTGGCCGGCGAAGGGACGGCGGCTGTGTTCGCGGAAACCCACGGAGTCGTACAGTCTGCGGGCAGTGACGTTATCAAAATCACACAGCAGACCGAGTGGTTTGCCCGCTTCGTCAGCTTTTTTCTTGGCATCCATTATCAATGCTTTCCCCACACCTTTCCCGCGATATTCAGGCAGGGTCATCAAAGTGTCGAGATAAAACTCATCGTCAACGGTCTCGCCGGGCAATGCCTCAACTTCTTCATCGGTCATCCCCCATCCCAACACTCGGTTGGCTTCGGCGAAGAAAGGTCTGCGAAGGCGTTTAAGGTCGGCGCCGTCGTAACTGATGCAAACACCCATCGCCGAGCCGTCATCGTCGCGGGCTATGCGGGTGTTGAGATAAGAATATTGCGTATCGTCGCGCTCGGCAAGGCGTTTAAAAATTCCATGCACATCCTCTACGGTGTTCCTTTCTCCGGCAAGATTATTTGTGATTTCCGCGCCGACCGCCTCTAATATGGCATCGGCAATCAGTGAGGCATCCTCGCGCTTTGCATCAGTGATATTCATGTTGGTTTTCAGTTTTAGGTTTTCAGTTTTCAGAGATAAATCTTATCTCTTATTTCTTATCACTTCCATATAGGTATATGGATTTTCTGCCAGATGCAGGAAGGCACGAGTCTTTCGAGCGAGGTGATGAGTTTCCATCTCAGACCGATTACTACAGATCGTTTGGCCTTCAATGAGGCTTTGAAAATTAGATCCGCCACGGTCTCGGCATCCATCTCTAACATATAATGTTTGTCGTCGGCAAGAAGGGGGGTGCGAGTCCATCCGGGTTTAATGTCTACTACACGCAACGGAAGATTCCTACCATCGGCACGTTGGCGCAACGCTTCGAGCAGCACAGAGTCGTAAGCCTTCGAAGCGGAATAGGCAGGTAACATCTCCAATCCTCTGAAGCCCGCTATTGAAGAGATAGCCACCAGACGCCCCGGTTCGCGTGAGGTTTCGAAATAGTGGTAAGCTGTCTCGCACATCCGGGTGAATCCGACAGCGTTGGTTTCGCAAATCTTGAGTTCGGTGTCGAGCGACAGCTCCTCATTCAGCATCGCCACGCCCGAGCAATGGAGATAGGTATCCATCCCGCCGCACAGACTGATGAGTTGGCGCAGTTCGGCCGGTGCATCATCAGAAAGAATGTCGATTTTAGCGGTCACAACTTGGTCGGGCGCAAGTGCCGTTAGTTCGGCGAGGGCCTTTTCATTGCGTCCGGCGGCTCCGACGTTCCATCCCGCCTTAATATATCTTTCGGCGAGCGCACGTCCGAGTCCGGACGTGGCACCCATGATAATCACTTTCTTCATCAGTTTGCTTTTATAATAATCTCAAAGAGTTTTATAATATCTCAACGCATTTGTTGAAACTATTGTTGAAATTAATTAAATTCGTAGTAAAATTAAAACACAGACACTATAAATAATGAAAAAAAGTATTGCAGCCATAATGATAGCGTTGACAGCTATGTCGACTTCGGCTCAGGCCGGCATGATGATCCGCCACAACGCCGAATAACCCCCCATCGTATTCTCCTTTCTCTCCTCAATCTCTTCTCAGGCGCAGCCGGTTTGTCGAAGGTGTAAGTTATAAAAATTATCTTTATTATGAGTTCCTCAGAAATAAGACCTTTCAAGGAGACGGGGCAAAATTCCTATCATCGCAGAGCATTCTGTCATGATTATTTTGCCCCATTCATCTATCATATCATCTTGAAAAAAGCACCTGATTGTGAATCCTTCGGGGTGGTGGATGGTGATGCCAAGATTGCACCAGGCAATCCCGGATGCGCTCAAATACAGGAATCTAAACTGGGTAAAATAATAGCTAAATCAATTCTTCATCTTCCCTATGAATTTCCAATTCTCAAGCTGCATCAGTTTTGCGTGATGCCGGATCATGTCCATCTGCTTATACAAGTTCTTTTCAGATCTGATAAACATTTAGATTTCTATATCGACAGCTTGAGATCTGTTATAGCCACCAAATATTCCGAAGAAGCAAATCGAATTATCAATGATGAAGAAATCTTTGAGACCGGCTATTGCGACAAACCCCTATTCGATGATCGTTCGCTTGATGGTCTTTATCAATATATTCGCGCCAATCCACATCGCCTCGCAATGCGCCGGCAATATCCTCAATTTTTCCAGCGTATTCGCGCCTTGAGGATCGGGAATAAGGTATATGAGGCTTATGGCAACTTGTTCTTATTTAATAATCCAGACAAAATGGCGGTAAGGATTAGCCATAAATTCTCTGCGGAAGAAAAAGAACAGAAAATTGCTGCGTGGCTATCGGAAGCCACCAAAGGAACTGTGCTTGTCTCTCCATTTATCTCTAAAGAAGAGAAAGCCATCCGCGACCGAGCGGAAGCCGTTGGTTCACGGATAATCCTTATCACCCACGAAGCCTTTCCCGAACGGTTCAAGCCGGCCGCCCATGACTTTGATCTCTGCACTGAAGGCCGCTTGCTGATTATCTCCTTCGGTCTACCGATAGGCACACCCCTTACCCGCGACATCTGCCTTCAGATGAACGCCCTCGCCGAAATCCTTGCGTACACCTGAACACCGCCTTTCCTCCTATCTCTCCTTTTCTCTCCTTTTCACCTCACGACAAACCTCTTTCAGCTAAAAATTAAAAATCCTTTTCTCTGCTGATCAGTCGGCGCAGCCGGTTTGTCGCAGATGAAATCTCTCCCCACCATCTTGTAAGCGCAGCCGGTTTGTCGAAGGTGAAATCTCATTATTTTTATTTTTTCATTCAATTATAAAATTTCAATAAAAATATGAGTAAAAAAATTAAATACAATTGTTTCAATAT
>JAIEAO010000064.1 GCA_029071345.1 Muribaculaceae bacterium
ATATTTGAAGTGTTCATTTCAGTGCAAATTTATAATTTATTTAGAATTTTTTTCAAAAGTGGAGGGGCCAAAAATTGGAATAAAGGGAAAAAAATAGTAATTTTGTACGAATATGCGAAAAAGAACCATATAAGAGAGGAGAATAAAGAAATGTCGGTAAAATGGAATTATCAGCCCCTGACTCATCAGGAGAAACGTGATGCTGAGTCGCTTGCGGAGCATCTCGGCGGCAATGCCGTTGTGGCGGAGCTGCTGGCACGTCGTGGCGTAGAGACTCCCGAAGAGGCCGATCATTTCTTCGCCCCGTCGCTGTCTAAGTTGCACGATCCGTTTCTGATGAACGATATGGATAAGGCGGTCAACCGTCTTAACAAGGCAATGGGATCGAAAGAGCGCATCATGGTCTATGGCGATTATGATGTAGACGGTGTGACGGCGGTGGCTCTTGTCTATAAGTATCTTCAGAATTATTATTCAAACATCGAATATTACATTCCGACCCGCTATGAGGAGGGTTACGGTATCTCGACCAAGAGCATAGACTATGCCGCAGAAAACGGCGTTAAGCTCGTGATCGTGCTCGACTGCGGCATCAAGGCTGTGGAGGAGATCGCCTACGCCAAGAAGAAAGGTGTCGACTTCATCATCTGCGATCACCATATGCCTGATGAGGTTCTCCCCGAAGCTGCTGCGATTCTGAATCCTAAAATGCCTGATTCCACCTATCCGTGCCCTTATCTGAGCGGATGCGGCGTAGGCTTCAAGTTCATGCAGGCGTTCGCGATGAGCAACGGTCTTTCGAATCATAATGAACTTGACTCGCTTCTCGACCTTGTGGCTGTAAGTATTGCCGCCGACATTGTGCCGATAGTGGGTGAGAATAGGATTATGGCTCATTACGGTCTGCGTCGCCTTAACTCTAACCCCAACCTCGGTCTGCGCAGCATCATCCGTCTCTGCAAGCTCACTAACAAGGATATCACCATCAGCGATGTGATATTCAAGATCGGTCCGCGTCTGAATGCCTCGGGGCGTATGCAGTGCGGTGTGGAGGCGGTCGATCTTCTCGTGAGCCGCGATCTGCACGACGCCTACGAGCGCGGCAAGGATATCGACCAGTATAACCGCGACCGCAAGGAACTCGACAAGCAGATCACCAAAGAGGCCAACGATTCGATTGATAAGAATATAGCGATCGTCGAAGGGAAACGCTCAATAGTCATATATAATAAGGATTGGCACAAAGGTATCATAGGAATAGTGGCATCGCGTCTGACCGAACTTTATTACAAGCCGGCGGTGGTGCTGACATTCTCCAACGGTATGGCTACGGGTTCCGCCCGATCGGTGCAGGGATTCGATATCTACTCGGCCGTGAATTCATGTCGAGATCTTCTTGAGAATTTCGGTGGACACACCTATGCTGTGGGGCTCTCGCTCAAAGAGGAAAATATCGAGGAATTCAGTCGTCGCTTCGAGGAATATGTAGCAGCGAATATTCAGCCCAACCAGCTTTCACCGCATCTCGACATAGATGCCGAGATTGAGTTTGCGGACATCACTCCCGAGCTTGTGGGATACCTGAAGAAATTCAATCCGTTTGGTCCGGGCAATCAGAAGCCGATATTCTGCTCACGCAATGTCTTTGACTTCGGAACGAGCAAACTTGTCGGAAAGAATATGGAGCATATAAAACTCGAATTGGAAGATAACAGTACGAGCCATGTGCTTAACGCCATTGCCTTCAATATGTCGCAATATTTCGAGCATATCCATTCGCACAAGGCTATCGACATCTGCTACACCATCGAGCAGACCAAGCATTCCAACAATCCGGATTCCATTCAGCTGATGATACGCGATATCCGTCCGTCGGCCGACTACAGCAACTGATCTGACCTGAGATCTTGATATTCTGACTTACAGACACAATTTACGTTATCCATACTTACAATGGATTCCACTGCTATACACGATATACTCAAACGCCATTGGGGCTATACATCATTCCGGCCGCTTCAGGAAGATATAATCCTGTCGGTGTTGTCGGGACGTGACACGCTCGGCCTTATGCCCACTGGCGGAGGTAAGTCTATAACGTTTCAGGTGCCGGCGTTGGCACTCCCCGGAGTGACGGTGGTTGTGACTCCCCTCATCTCGCTGATGAAAGACCAGGTCGATAACCTGAAACGTCGTCGTGTCAAGGCCGTCTATCTTCACTCCGGGATGACCACGCATGAGCGCACCTTAGCCCGAGAAAAACTTTTCAACGGCGGTGCCAAACTTCTGTATGTTTCGCCGGAAAGATTGCGTAATCCCAAATTCATTCAGGAATTAAGGTTGCTGAAAGTCTCGTTGATAGTTGTCGATGAGGCTCATTGCATCTCGCAGTGGGGTTATGATTTCCGTCCTTCATATCTCAATATCCGTTCATTAAGGAAAGTTTGTAAGGATGTGCCCGTGTTGGCACTGACTGCCACTGCCACGCCGCAGGTGGAGCAGGACATACTGAATCAGCTCGATATGAAAGACCCGGCGGTGTTCCGCATGAGTTTTTCGCGTCCAAACCTCAATTATATCGTGCGTCAGGCGGAGTCGAAGATTGCAGAGATATTTCATATCCTTAGCCGTACCACAGGCTCCGCCATCGTCTATGTGCGCAGCCGTAAACGTACGCGCGAGATTTGCGAATATCTCACATCTTCAGGCATTTCCGCTACTTTCTATCATGCAGGTCTTGACAACGAGACGAAAAGTGAACGACAGACGGCATGGCAGCGGAGTGAAATCCGCGTGATGGTGGCTACAAACGCTTTCGGTATGGGTATCGACAAACCGGATGTGCGTGTGGTGATACACTATGATATGCCCCCCTCGCTAGAGGAATATTATCAGGAGGCCGGACGTGCCGGACGAGATGGTAAACTGTCTTATGTCGTACTCCTTACTTCGAAGACCGATGCCGGAGTTTTGCGCCGACGTGTAACAGAGACTTTCCCGCCGCGTGAGGAGATACGCAAAGTCTATGAAGGGGTGTGTAATTATCTTCGGGTGGCTCTTGATGAGGGTTATGAGAAACTTCTGGAGTTTGATATCGACCGCTTCTGCGAGGTCTTCAGGCATCAGCGCAAACGTTGCCTTGCGTCGTTGCATCTTTTGGGGCAGGCGGGCTATCTTGAATATCTGGATGAGACCGACCGAAAATCGCGCGTGATGATACTGCTTACGCGTGAAGAACTCTATTATCTTGAAGGTCTGTCGACAGATGCGGAAAAGGTTCTGGCGCGTATGCTGCGCCTGTACACCGGACTTTTTGCCGAATATGTGTCGATAGACGAGAATGTGCTCGTGCGGGAGACCGGTATTGATTTCAAGCGGATTTATCAGGCGCTTCTGGAGCTGGGGCGGCATAAGGTGCTGAGTTATATTCCCCGATCGAGTGTACCGTTAATGTATTTCCCGACTTCGCGCGAAGAACCGCATTATATCAAAATAGGCAAGGCTATTTATGAGGATAGGAAGGAGATCCTGAGCCGGCGCACGGAGGCCATGATCGACTATGCGTACAGCAAAGGGAGGTGTCGGGAGAAGATTCTGCTTGAATATTTCGGTGAAACGGATGCCAAAGATTGCGGATGCTGCGATGTGTGCCGCGACCACAAGAAAAATAACGACGCTAAGAGGGGTGTGAAGATAATAGAGAAGGTTTCGGCCTATCTGAAAGCACATCCTGACGGTGCTGACTTACGAATAATGGAGCGTGACCTTCAGATACCGGCCGGAGAGTTGGGGGAATATATTGAATTTCTCTGCTCCGAAGGATTCTCCGAAGTTCAAGATGGCCTACTCCGACTAACGTCGAAGTAAGTATAAAGTATAAATCTTATAACATTTATCTAAAACCTAAAGCCTAACGCCTAAAACCTAATAAACGTGATCGGATTAGCGGACTGTAATAACTTTTTTGTATCGTGCGAACGCTCCATAGACCCGAGTCTTGACGGTGTGGCGGTGGTGGTGCTATCGAACAACGACGGTTGCGTCGTGGCCCGAAGCAACGAATCTAAGAAGTTAGGTGTGAAGATGGGACAACCGGCATTTGAGATCCGAGATCTTATAAATGCCGGGAAAATAGTGCCTTATTCCGGAAATCATCTGCTGTACCGCGAGAAGAGTTTGCGGGTGCACGATATTTTCCGAAGATTCGTGCCATCGACCATTGATTATTCGGTCGACGAGTCATTTCTCGATCTGAACGGCATCCCCGATGATGTGCTGATGGAGATAGGGGAAGCCATCTGTGACGCTTGCTGGAAAGAGGAGAGGATACCCGTCACCATCGGTTTCGCTCCTACCAAGACCATCGCTAAGATTGCAACAGAGATTGGTAAAAAGCGCGGGGAAAGGGTTGTGATACTTAATGTGGGAGAAGAACTCGACAAGATCATGAGTGAGCTCCCGGCTCGCGAGATGTGGGGTATCGGGCGAAGACTTGCAAAACGACTCTATGTGAAAGGGGTGTATACGATCGCTGATTTGGCTGCCAAACCGTTGGCGTGGGTGCGTAAGGAGATGGGAGTGAATGGTGAACGGAGCTGGCATGAGCTTCATGGTAAACACTGTATAGAATTGGAGCATGTGAGCCGACAGCGTCAGGAGTCTATCAGCGAGACACGCACCTTTCCCGAGGATGTCGACGATTTTGATTATCTGAGGGCAAGAATTGCAATTTATTGTGCTCATGTGTCGAAGCGTTTACGGTCGATGGATTCGGAATGCGGTGAACTGACAGTGTTTCTACGCACCAATCGTTTTCATGTCGAACATGGTTATTATGCGCCGGAAGTAACATTGAAATTCAATCCTCCCACCGATGACGCGGCCGTGATTACCTCGGCCGGAGTGGAGGGTCTGGAGCGAATATTCAATCCTAATATAAAGTATAAGCGTGCTGGAGTGGTGCTATCCAAAATTACACCCCGTAGGTCGGTAACGCCGTCGCTCTTTGACGATGTCGAGGAGCATAACCGTAGGGTGGAGAAGTCGCGGAGATTGATGGCGGCGGTCGACGGTCTTAACATCGGAGTGAGGGATCATCTTGTCAAACTTGCATCGCAGCTTACAAAGGGGCATATAGGGCATAATGACGGATATTCCTCATCGTTCGGTGCGCCGCTGAGAGAACCCGGATGTAACCGATGAACTATTTTGCAGATTTTAACGTTTGAAAAATAAACAAAGATTAAATTATTTCAAAAATATTAAAATTATGAAGAAGTATAAGATTGCTGTAGCCGCTATCCTTTTGGCCGGATCCTCGATGGCATTTACATCCTGTATCGGTTCGTTTGCGTTGACTAACAAGGTGCTGGCATGGAATAATCAAGTCGGCAACAAATTTGTCAACGAACTGGTGTTTGTTGCGTTCTGCATCCTTCCGGTTTATGAAGTGACCAGTCTCGCAGACCTTCTTGTAGTAAATTCGATCGAATTCTGGAGCGGCACAAACCCTGTGACCGCCTCAACTCAGGTGATTGACACGGAAAACGGCCGCTATCTTATCGACTGTGACGGAAAGGGATATACAATAACTCTTGCAAGCACCGGAGAGAAGACTCGTCTTGAATTTATTCAGGATACTCAGACTTGGGCATTGGAAACTTCCGAGGGTGAGCTTATGCCGTTCATGACCTTTGTCGACGACAGTCATGTGAAGATGGTTAAGCCCGACGGCGACTTTCAGCTTGTCGATCTCAACGAGCAGGGTTTGATGGCCTATAGCGCAGCTTGCGGAATGGCTCCGATGGCTATGCGCTGATAAATCCATATAGAATTACGGCAGTAAACAAATTGGCCGATTCCATTGTTATAAAAATGAAAGGCATCAAGGTTGGCCTTGATATGCCCGAGAGTGATATAAAAATTAATAAACATTGCGGTCTTTCCGCATTATAAAATCAAAATTATGAAACCATTACATGTAATTTTAGCAGTGATCGGTGGTGCTGTAGCAGGTGCCGCAGTGGGTCTGCTCGTAGCTCCCGAGAAAGGTGAGAGAACACGTTCGAAAATCGCAAAGATCCTCAAAGAGAAAGGTATTGACCTCAAGAAGGATAAGATGGAGGAACTTGTAGACGAGATTGAAGACGAAATCCAGCAGCACATCTAATTGCTAATTAGGATTTAGGAATTAGGAGTTAGGATTTTAATTATCCAATTAGAATAAGTAAAAGAAATGAAAGCATTGACATTGATATCCGCATTTGTAGGCGGCGCAATAGTGGGTTGCGGAGCAGCGCTCCTCTTCACCCCCGAGAAAGGTGAGGATGTAAGAAGCCGAATCTGCAAACTCCTGAAACGTAAAGGTATTAAGATCAGCGATAGCGAAGTTGACGCACTTGTTGCGGAGCTCGCGGGAGTTGAGGCTTAATGGAAAACGTAAAAGTCGTGGCCCCGGGTGCTTGCTAAAGTTCCCGGTGTCGCGACTTATGCATTTAATTAACCAATAAAGTATGAAAGAGAAACTGACAGATGAGTTAAAAGACCTGCTGATGCAAGGCAAGGAATGGGCAAGGCTGGAGGTGGAATATGCCAAATTGACAGTGGCAGAGAAATTTACAGTGTTGATCTCAACCTTTATAATCGGAGCTATATGCTTGCTGATGGGGATGGTTGTGCTCATATTGCTGGGCTTCTCTTTGGCTGAACTTTTCAAGTTAATGATGGCTCCGACACTGGCCTATCTATCGGCGGCAGGAGTGATGTGCCTGCTTGCACTGTTGATATTCCTGCTTCGTAAACCACTTATGCTGAGCCCGATCGCGCGTTTCATTACAAAATTGTTTTTCTCTAAATAAGAATCAGCTATGACAAAAGAAATTGTAGAGGTGAAAAAGGTGGAGGAAAATCTTCCTATGGAACTGCCGAAGGAGTTCAAAGGATATTCGATTGAGGAGCTACGTTATCAACGTGCATTGATAGCGTTGCGTAAAGATTTTTGTGCAGCTAAGATTGCTGAGGACTTCGAGGCGATTCGTAAGCGCGGCGTATTCGGAGGTCATGGAGGCTCAAAGCGGGGTCCTATGATCGGAAGTATAGCCAAGAAGGTGATGTCCGGTCTCGGGTATCTGGATTACGCCATGATAGGTGTGTCGCTTTTCGGCACAGGCAAAAAGATTTTCAGTCTTTTTCGCGGAAGAAAAAGCAAGTAATCAGATATCATTTATCAGATATCAAATATTACCATTGCCCATTTAACATTAAACATTATTCATAGTGAATGATTATAATAAAGTGCGGGTAAACGCCATCCCGTGCAATGAAGATATTACAGACCTTGCAGCGGCTTTCCTTGCCGATGCGGGGTTTGAAAGTTTTGAACCGGATGCAGAGGGCCTCACGGCCTATATTCGCGCCACTCCTGATGCTTCCGACCTCGCGAATGAGGCACTCGCAGATTTCCCGATTCCGACAACATTCGAAATTTCAACGGAATTTATCGAAGGTGAGGACTGGAATGCCGAGTGGGAGAAGAATTATTTCAAGCCTATCGTGATTGGCGACAAAGTGTGCGTGCATTCCACATTTCATAAAGATGTGCCCAAGGCCGAATATGATATCGTGATCGATCCGAAAATGGCATTCGGCACCGGTCATCACGACACCACCTCGCAGATGATGAAGCATATTCTCAATCTGCCGCTTGAGGGGAAAAGTGTGATAGACATGGGCACCGGCACCGGTATTCTGGCAATTCTCGCTAAGATGCGCGGAGCCTCGGAAGTGACCGGTATAGAAATTGACGAGCCTGCATATCTCAATGCCATCGAGCACGCGGGCCTTAACAATACACCTGTAAGATTGATTCACGGAGATGCCTCGGCACTCGTGGCTTTACCGAAGGCCGACTGTCTTTTTGCAAACATCAACCGCAATATAATCCTCAACGACATAGACCGATACGCGGCTGCTCTTAAAGAGGGGGGAAGTATGCTGCTCAGCGGCTTCTATGAGGAGGATATCCCGATGATTGAGGAAGCCTGCGCCCGATACGGTTTGAAAGAGACCGATAGGCTTGTTTCCGACGCTAAGTGGACTGCCCTAAAACTCGTTAAGGAGTAAATTCAGAAAATCCGTTCTGTGCATCAGCCGCTTGCAGCTGACTCTCATCACTTATCGCCTCTCACTAATCACTAATTTAAGAAATTTTAATGTTAAAATATAATGGTGAATTTGGAAATTCCGAAATTCACCATTATATTTGCATCCATATTCAGTATTAACGGACATAAGCCCGTAATATTATAAAAAATAAACGATATTTGAACATTACTAATCAATTACTCAAACTTCACCGCGCCTATAGAAAATAATTACCCAACATTACCAGCATCATAAATGGCAAATTTTTCAACAATGACTGATGAGCAATTAGTAAAGGCATACGCTTCGGGATGTAACGAGGCGTTCGATGTTCTGCTCAGAAACCATCAGGATAGAATTTTTAATTATATTCTTCGTATCATCAAGAACGAAGATGTGGCTAATGATATATTTCAGGAGACCTTCGTAAAGGCGATCCAGACGATACGTCAGGGGCGTTACACTGAAAACGGTAAGTTTCCGGCATGGATTTCGCGCATCGCGCACAATCTCATCATCGACTATTACCGTCAGGAGAAGTCAGAGAATCTGCAGAGCGCGGATCTCGACGATGTGGATGTGCTCAACCGTAAGGAACTTTGCGAAGACACCATCGAAGATGTAATCATTTCCGAGCAGATCCGCGAGGATGTAAAATATCTCATCGAGGAACTTCCGGCACTTCAGCGCGAAGTGCTGATAATGCGCTACTATCAAGGTCTCAGCTTCAAGGAGATAGCCGAGATTACAGGGGTGAGCATCAACACCGCTCTCGGCCGTATGCGCTATGCTATCCTTAATCTCCGCCGCTTGGCCCAGGAGAAAGATATCATCCTTACCCTCTGATTTATCAATAATCAAACCTAAATAACTGGCATCGCAGTCTCACTTGCGGTGCTGTTTTCTTTTATGAGCTCTTTTTAGAAAAACTTGGAGACGGCGATACAATAAACGTGGCGGAAAAAGCGTTTAAATGATGAATTTGAACTAAATATTTTGCCTATGACGCACGATTCCGACTTTATTTCTAATGGCGACATAAAAGTGAATGTGTCTCCCTCGCCGCGAAAAGCTACAATTAATTTCTTACAGCAATTTGCTCGCACCTATGCAGCTCTCCCGGGTATAGCTTTTTCAGCAATGAGCATCAATTGAAATTCGCGCATCACAGGCTTCGGCATCATCCCGCCGGAGCCTGCTTTTTTATATGACATACCCGTCATACACGAAAATAGGTCGGGAAATTTTCGTTTCCCGACCTGCTTGATTTATCAAATCACGTCATCGTCGCAGATGATGATTGCTGTCTTATGCGAGCGAAGGTGCAAGCTTAATATAGATTGATCAATTATCCACAGCTACTTTAGTGGCGCGACGCGTACCGTCGGCATATTCCTTTATCACGATATAGATTCCTGCCGGAAGTTGCAACGTACTGTCACTTACCTTGCGGCCTGCAAGATCCATTACCGTGACGTTCATAACCTCTCCTTCTGTTGTGATTTCATCCATTCCGGAAGTTTTGGCTTCTGATGCGATGATGAGGGTGATGGGATTAGTGCCTATCGCTATATATTCACCATTCTCTCCTGCGTATGCCGGGCAGGCATAGACGATGTCGCCTGCGGCCGGACCATGAAGCGGAGCGGTGAAATCAACCTCCCTTGTTTCCACAGCTTCAAAGTGCATAGGCTCGGAAATCACTATATAATCGTGGTTGAAGGGTTTCTTGGTCTTGGAGACAACCAAAGCCACGGGACCGTCGTATGTGCCTTGCGGGCAATCCATAGTCCATGTCACGTGAACATTTTGGGCATCAAGCATATTGCGATCCTCTACGTCGAGGTTGTAATAATGGAACTTGATGTCGCCGAAACGGTTACCGACCTTCGCCGGATAAGAAGGTCCTACGATCTCGCCGCTGTTGCAATCGCCGAAGCAGAGGAGATATTCGCCATCTACAATCTTACCTGTAGGATTGGTGGAGGTATATTCAAACTCGATGGTCTGACCGGCCTCAACGGGCGTGAACCGATGATAACCCTGAGCGGCCACATATAATCCCTTATCATTCTCGCCTAAAAATACGGAGCATATCTCACCAACGTAATCTGCGGTTCCATTATTGGTAACTTTACATTTAACGGTGTAGAAGTCGGAAGTGGTGAAATATTCAGGAATCTCCTCGATTTCTACATTAAGGCGAGCCTCGGGTTCACCTAATGAGAACACACCTTCGCCGTCTTTAACCGTGAGGGTGAGATTCTGGCGGATGGAGGCGTTTCCTTTCAAGTGTGTCCATTCTCCGCCGTTTGATCTGAAGACAGGTCTCAATTCATATACACCCTCAGCGAGATCTGCAGGAAGATAATATAGGATCACGAGATCGCTGTAGGCATATACCCAGTCAGCGGGATCGGTGGGTTCGAGAGTGTATATATTCTTTGTTTCGTTCACATATCTGATTTCCCCTGTGGCCTTATTCTTGAACTCCACTCCGAGCTGAACCTGAGGAATGATGTCGTTTGAGCAGTTGCGGAATCCATCGTTTGTTTCATATCCGGTCATGGATACATTCTTACCTAATTCCTGTTTATCCCAGGGGGAGCGCACGCCGCAACCTGTCTTAATCTGGTAAACAGGAACCGATCCCTCCTTTGCAGCGCAAAGGCCACGCATGATTCCCTGTCCCCAGTCATAGCCGATGGAGACACCTCCGGCGCCTTGTTCCGTAGGTATGAGGGCATCGAGACGGTAATAGCCGTTGCTGGCGCCGCTCCATCCCCAGTTGAAGTGATAGAAACCGTCTTCGGCATTGTAGCCATCGCATACGAAAGCGTGTCCGCCTCCTTCGCCATCACCGTCATAATATACGGGACCGTTGGTGGTCAGTTCATCGTATACCATCTGTTCCCATTCCTTGTTTCCATACCAGTTGCGTTCCTGGATGCTCACACCCTTGTCGAAACCCAAGAACTGCGAGAGTCCGTAGGCAGCGCGCATGGAAGCGGCACCTGAAGCCCAGGAAGTATACTCCATGTCGCATATATAACCGCATGCCTGCATCAGACCGGCGACCGCGGCCTTATTCTCGTAAGGGGAGTTGGCATCATAGGTGTCGAGCATCTTGTCCCATTTGAAAGAGACGGTGTCCATATCGATAGCATGATATCCGGTGTAATAAGCATTATACTCATGGAATCCGGTTGGTTTATGGGGGAGTCTGTGCCAGTTCGCGATCTGTGCCATAGCTGTCGCGACGCAACCGGTATATGATTTCTTACCGCTTGACCATGGGCACCATGAATGATATGGATAACCCTGATCCCATTTTGTCTTGATCTTCGGCTCCACATCCTTGCGTCCTGCGGGCACTTCCGCTTTCACTGCAGCCTTACCGCTGTATTGGGAAGACCATGCGATCTGGTTTGCATACCCTTCAAGCCATTTCACAAGCTGCGGGGGAGCCGAGTTAAGATCAAAATCTGAGCCATCGTCGGTATATCCAAGCACTGCGGGCGCGCAATCGTCGGCAGCGAGGATGAAATAACCTGCATTTTCGCCAAGATCATTGAAAACATATACACCCGGACGTCCTGCGGCCTTGAATGTATGTGCAAGCTGAGGACGGGAAGCGAATTCACGCCCTGCAGACTTATAAGCTTTCTTCTCCGCGGATATGCGCTGGAGCGCTTGCTCGGGAGATATCACATCGGCCTGGGAAACTAAAGCTCCCAGCGCGATAGCGGAATATAGTAAAAGTCGCTTTCTCATATATAAGACTTTAAGTAAGAGAAAAGGTGCGGAACTCAGGGAGCCCCGCACCCATTCTCGAGGTTGATGTTAATTATTTCTTAGCTTTTACAGTTTTCTTCACCTGAGCCTTATAGGTCTGCTTCTGGATGGGGGTAGCCATCTTTGCGGAAGCCTTCTTGGCAGCTGCGCTAACATTTGCCGACTTGCGGGTCAGAGTGTAGGGACCCATTGCATGAGGAACATATTCCTTACCGTTGTAGGTCACCTTCTTATCCTGCTCGATGATTCCAAGCGGAGTGTAGGTCTGCGAAGTGCTCATTGAGCCCATTGTCAGAACCACATCCATACCTACCCAGTAAACATCACCAACCTGAGATGAGCTGTTGTAGATACTCTTCTGGTTTGTGAGGATGGCTTTGTTGGCTGCCGGCATATAGGATCCTGCAACGATGCATTCACCTGTTGCGCCGCCGTAGTTCCAATAGTTCACCGTATGGTCGTTAGGATTCTCAAGATAGGGATAATATGTAACGGTGTATTGTGAGAACTTAGACTGATCATCGTGATAAGGATAATTAGTCTGGAGCTGGCATCCACCTGTATCGCCGCACCAGATCTCGAGCTGAGATTTCTCTTTGTTGAAGAGAGCGCGGATCGGGCGAGTATTGCGGAAGATGGAGTATCCCCATCCGGTCATGAAGTAGCTGCCGTCAACACGCTCCGGTTCGAGGGTGATATCGAAGCTTGTCGGACCAACGTCGATAGCGTTCTCATCTTCGTCATATTCCTCGATGAGAGTGGAAGCTGAAGTAACTGTCCATGTGCCGACGAAGTTCTCGAATGCATCCGAACCCTTAGGCATCTTCTCGGTCGATACTTCTATGAATTTTACAACCTTGCCGAGCGGGTTTTTGGCGAGCACGATCACTCCATACTTGATCTCAGGCATACCTCCGTCGTAGTACATTGTAAGACCCTCTTCCGTGTTGCACTGGCTGAGATATTTGGCGCTATAGGTGTCTTCAATCTTAATGCCGTTTTTAGTCACCATTTCCTCCATTGAGTTGTTGTATCTCGGGAGATAAGTCTGGATCTGCTGCCAGCTGGCGAGATAGTATGATACCTCCTGAGCATCAGTAGTCTTGATAGTGAAGTCGAAGCTATAATATCCGGCTCCCTCAGTGGGAACGGCTGAGAGGGTAAGGGTAGGAGCTTTGTCGTAGCCACAGTAGCCACCGCCCCATGTGTTGGGGATATTTACCCAGCCGGGAACATTGGTTGCGCCTTCAAAAGCGTTTGAAGCGGAAAGAGATGTGCTTGTTCCGAACACAGCCTTGGCGGCTGCTGCAAGATCGGCATCCGTGCTCTGCTTCAGTTCTGCGCGTTTCCAGAGGGGCACATCGATTGTCTCTCCGTTATATGTGAATTTATATACGGGAGGAGCCACCTTGAGTTTGGCGCAATTGCGGAAGCAATAGTTCATACCTGTTGTCTGAAGACCGCCGGGAGTGTTGAAGAAGTCGAGATTGAGGGTTTCGAGGTTCTCGCAATTATCAAACATTGATGCCAAAGTTGTCACTGCATGAGGTTTACCCTGGCTATTTACTCCTTCACCGAGACCCTTGAAGAAGTCGGGATGGAGGTTCTTGAGGCTCTTACAGTTTGCGAAGAAGTTGGTGAGAGTGTTGGTTCGTTTCAAAAGATTTTCAGGAATGAATTTATCGGGAACTTCCTCGAGGGCATAACAGTCGCGGAACACTCCGATGAGGCTTGTCGTGTAG
>JAIEAO010000065.1 GCA_029071345.1 Muribaculaceae bacterium
CATGTTGATGATATGCTTCTTTGAAGAAGAAGGATTCTCCTCCTGCTTTTCTGAGCCGGGGAGTGGATCGATGTGAGTAGTACATTTCGCATTCACGCCCAACTTCTTGCAGACCATGTCGGCGGCAGTCTCCGCCATCAGGCGATAAGTCATCAGTTTACCGCCCGAGATGGTGATGAAGCCTTCAGCCCCGTCGCGCTCGGCGTGGTCCATGCAGACGATGCCTCGGGAGATTTTACGTCCGGAGGGATCGGAGTCGTCGGCGATCAGCGGACGTACGCCGGCGTATGCGCGGAGAATTCGGGTCCATGACAACGAGGGAACAAGCTGACAACCCTGATTGAGGAGAATGTCGACCTCTTCCTGAGTTACATCCATATTGTCGACCTGATCGTAAGGCACACGGCTCGATGTCGTACCGATAAGTGATATTGTGTCGCCGGGCACCAAAATGTCGGCATCGGCGGGTTTGCGGCATCGGTTGATAACCATGTTATTGACGCGGTGGCCGAAGATGAGCAGGGCACCCTTAGCCGGGAACATATTGATGGTGATTCCGGCTTTGCTTGCGATGCCGTGGCTCCAGATTCCACCCGCATTGACCGTGATGCTTCCGTGAAGATCCATTTCGTCGCCGTTAATGGAATCGCGCACTTTAACGCCAATAATCTTTCCGTTTTCCTGAAGAAGATCTACGACCTCATGATATGTCAGCACATCCGCTCCATGCAGACGCGCGTCAAGCACGTTGGCTGTTGTGAGGCGGAACGGATCGACTGCGCCGTCGGGCACGGACACAGCTCCGATGATGTCGGGGTTTACGGAAGGCTCCATGCGGACCACATCCTTCGGATCAAGCTGTTTCGCCTCGATTCCGGCTGCAAGACAGGAGCTGATAAATGTTTTCTGATATTCCAGATCATCATCGGGTAATGTGACGAAGAGTCCTCCGGTTTCTTCCACACAGTGAGATGCGATCTTGCGGAGGGTCATATTCTCCTGGATACATTCCACTGCAGATTCATGATCAGTTACAGCATAACGTGCTCCACTATGGAGAAGACCGTGGTTACGGCCGGTGGCTCCGGCTGTAAAGTCAAAACGCTCGATGAGCAAAACCTTCAGACCGCGCTTCGCACAGTCTCGGGCAGTTCCTGCTCCCGTGGCGCCTCCCCCTATTACAATCACATCATAATGTTTATTCTTCAGGTCGGCTTTCATATGATAGATATAAGTTCGAAAATCGTTTAAGGTTTCGTAGTTATACGATATTGATTTCAATGCAAAAGTAATTATCTTTCCTTTAAATACAAAATATTTTTTAAAGAATTTATTAAAAAATTTATTATCAGCTGAAAAATTGGCATATTCGGGCTTT
Organism: Muribaculaceae bacterium; assembly: GCA_029071345.1. Classification (GTDB taxonomy): domain Bacteria; phylum Bacteroidota; class Bacteroidia; order Bacteroidales; family Muribaculaceae; genus Lepagella. The sequence goes on from JAIEAO010000065.1 coordinate 1,379, forward strand.
AATGCGCCCTAAATTAAGTGGCCCCGATAACTTATCTTTTCGATTAAACCATGTTTCAAATTCTTGTGCGGCGATGTGGTAAGTTTCTTATTACAAAGTTTTTAATGAATTGCTTTCGATAATTACCCGTGAAACCCTGAATCGAAATATCAGATATGTATTTAAAATTAGAAATTTATGCTGAAGATTCTGCAAAAGACAATATAAATCAGGGAGAAATGGCATTTTAACATTTTTTAAGTGTGTTGTTTTGATTTCTTTTTATTAATTTTGAGCCGAAAGTAAGAACTAACATGAACAAATCTCTGAAAATTGTAAGTTTACATTGCAATCTACAGGGTTTTATTAATTAACCATCGCCTGTAAAAAGCTAAAAGTATCCCCCGTTCTCCTTATTAATAAGGAACCTTGAATAGCTGCTGCTTGATTAATAAGGGATCTTAAAGAGCTACTTCTTGCAATCAGGAATAAAAAAACTATTGTCTATGACTAAAGACGAGAGGCATAATCTGATTATTCAGATTTTGTTGAGACAGGAATCTGCCTCTGTTGGGGAGTTGTCATCACAACTTCAGGTTTCAGCAGTGACTATCCGTAAAGATTTAAGTGAGCTCGAAGCGGCAAAGAAGTTATATCGAAGTCACGGAACGGCAATTCTTATAGATCCATATATCAATAATCGCAGCATCAGTGAGAAGGCGAAGCTTGCGAGTCATGAGAAAAGTGTGATAGGTTATTATGCCGCGCAGCTTATAAATCGTGACGACTCCATCATAATTGCATCGGGCACAACGATGCTTTCTTTCGCACATAGCATTGAGCCCAATCATCACCTGACTGTGGTCTCCGCATCTTTGAAAGTTTCGGAAGCGTTGGGGCCCAATGAGGCTATCGATGTGATTCAACTCGGAGGAACATTGAGAAGAAGCAGTCTTTCGGTAGTGGGGAGACATGCCGAGGAATTTTTAGAGGATATGGCGTGCAGCAAGCTCTTTATGGGTGTCGACGGATTTGACCCGAATTTCGGAATCACCACCACGGATATTCGCGAAGCGGATCTGAATAAGGCGATGATGCGTGCCGCCCGCAAAACAATAGTGCTTGCTGACTCATCAAAATTCGGTAGAAGCGGGTTTGTAAAGATTGCAGACTTCGATGAAATAGATATGATTATCACGGATTCCAACCTCCCGGATAAGGCCGCGCAAGTGTTGGAATCAATGGGTGTTGATCTTAGAATAGCAGAACTTTAAAGAGAAATCTTAAAGTAATTTCGGAATAAAAGTGAAAAATTATTTTGAATAATAAATTTAATTCGTATATTTGCATTCCGAAAGCGTGAATCAATTATTTCATACGCAATAATATGAAGATTGATTCAAATAAGAATAAGATCATTACCTAACATAATAATGAATATAATTTTCTTTTAAATTGTGAATCTGTCAACTTGCCGTGGATGGTGGGTTGACAGTTTTTATATGAAATTTAACTTTAAAACGATATGTCAATGAAAAAGAAAGCATTATTTATGGCCGCGGCTATCCTTGCCGGTGTAGGCGCCCTTCAGGCTGCCCAGCCTAAAGTTATCGCTCATCGTGGTTATTGGAACACCAAAGGAGCATCTCAGAACTCGATCAGGTCTTTAGTAAAGGCAGATTCTATCGGATGTTATGCTTCTGAGTTCGACGTGTGGATGACTCCCGACGGAGAGATGATAGTAAATCACGACCCGACAATTAGTGGCGTAGAAATTCAGAATAATCTTGCTGCTGATGTGCGCAAGAAGAAACTTGATAATGGTGAAGTTGTCCCCACTCTCGACGAGTATCTTGCACAGGCAGCCAAACTCAAAACGCGTCTCGTGCTTGAACTCAAGACTCATGACAGCCGTGCTCGCGAGAGGGCCGCTGTAAAGAAGACTCTTGATCTGGTTAAAAAGTATGGTCTGGAAGACCGCACTGACTATATCGTATTCTCTAAGGATGCGTTCAAGGAATATATCAAGCAGGCTCCTAAAGGTACGAAAGTTTACTTCCTCAACGGAGACTACACTCCCGCTCAGATTAAGTTCAGCAAAGGTGCCGGCATCGACTATTCACTCAAGGTGATGAAGAAACATCCCGAATGGATTAAGGAATGTCACAATAAGGGTCTTGAGGTAAACGTGTGGACAGTTAACGAACCCGAGGATATGAAATGGTGTATCGAGCAGGGTGTAGATTATATCACAACCAACGAGCCCGAACGCCTCCAGAAGATGCTCAAAACCGGAAAGTAAGTAATATGTAATAGGTAATAAGTAATAAAAGCCCGGAACGGGCGAATTAATAATAACCCCATATCGATATGAGGAAGCATTGCGACCGAATATCGGTGTGGGGTTTAGTCATAATCCTATTTACTCCCCCTCCCCCCGGGGGGGGGGGGGGGGCGAGAGGGGGCGGGGGGGGGTGGGGGGGAGGGAGAGAAGAACAACACA
>JAIEAO010000066.1 GCA_029071345.1 Muribaculaceae bacterium
CAGTGGGTATGCGACGGCAGCCCCGAATATGAGATGTCGGAAATCGACAAGAAAGATCGAGGTACAGACGTAATCCTCTATCTTGACGACGACAGCAAGGAATTCTTAGAGCAGGCTCGCATCGACACACTGCTTAAGAAATATTGCCGCTTCCTCCCCGTGCCCGTGATTAGCGGTAAGGAGCAGGAATGGAAAGATGGCAAATATGTGGATTCCGACAAAGATAAGGTGATCAATGCCACCGAGCCCCTCTGGACCCGCAAGCCGGCAGACCTTACAGATGAGGATTACCTGAAATTCTATCATGAGTTGCGTCCGGGCGAGGAGGATCCGATGTTCTGGATTCATCTTAACGTGGATTACCCCTTCAACCTCACCGGTATCCTATACTTCCCGAAGATCAAGAACAACATCGACATTCAGCGCAACCGCATAGACCTCTACTGCAACCAGGTGTTTGTAACCGATCAGGTGGAGGGTGTTGTACCTGAGTTCATGATGCTCATGCAGGGTGTGATCGATTCACCCGATATACCGCTGAACGTAAGCCGAAGCTATCTGCAGGCCGACCAGCAGGTGAAGAAGATATCGTCTTATATCTCAAAGAAGGTGGCTGAGAAACTCGACAAGATGTTTAAGTCCGACCGCAAGGAATTTGAGAAGAAATGGGATGATATTGAGGTCTTCATCAAATACGGTATGCTCACCGACGAGAAATTCTACGAATCAGCCAAGAAATTCTTCTTGCTCAAGGATGTAAATGACAACTATTACACTCTCGAAGAATACCGCAAACTCGTTGAGGCTACACAGACCGACAAGGAGGGTATGGTGATCTACCTTTACGCTTCCGACAAGACGGCTCAGTATACCTACATCGCCGGCGCGGAGGAGAAAGGTTACAACGTACTTCTGATGAACGGTCAGCTCGACCAGCACATTATAAGTATGCTTGAAAGCAAGCTCGAGAAAACACGTTTCGTGCGTGTCGACTCCGATACTCCCGAGCGACTGATTGCCGGCAAGGATGACAAGAAAGCCGAAATCAGTGCATTGCAGGCAGATATGCTTACCACCATCTTCCGCACTCAGATGCCGGAGATGAAAGATGTTAACTTCATCGTGGAATACAGTGCCCTTTCGGAGAAAGATGCACCTGCCGTAATCACACAGAACGAGATGATGCGCCGTATGAAAGATATGGCTGCAATGCAACCCGGCATGAACTTCTACGGTCAGATGCCTGATATGTACTCATTGGTTGTCAACACCGAGCAGCCTGCTGTGAAACGTATTCTCGACGAGGCCGACAAGAAGATAGGAGCTGAGGTATCGCCGTTGAAGACTGAGATCGAGGCTGAGAACGCCAAGGTTCAGGATCTGCGCAAGAAACTCTCGGAGAAAGATGCCGACAAAGACGCATTGAACAAAGAGATTTCCGAAGCTGAGGATAAGGTAAGCAAAGACCGCGAGAAAGAGGAAGCAATCATCAAGGCCTTTGCTTCGGAGGAGCCGGTGGTTAAACAGATAATCGACCTCGCGCTGCTCCAGAGCGGTCTGCTGAAAGGTGAAGCCCTCTCCGCCTTCATCAAGCGCTCCGTATCGCTTCTCTAAGCGATAAGTGAGAAGAAAGAAGTGATAAGAAAGAGCGTATCCAATTCCGAGATTATTCGGATTCGGGTACGTTCTTTTTTATTTGCGGTATTGGGTAGAAATGATTAACTTTGAGATGATTTAAAATTGGTGATTATGAAATCGAAAGTAAAATATAGCACTCTTTCGTGGGTGTTGACATTGGCTATTGCCGTGGGTTTGATTGTCGGATTGATTGCATCTTGGGGTGAACCGGAAGCTTTTTACCCGATATTAGCAATAGTGCTCTTACTATTAATTCCCTCTCTTTTCTTTGCTCCGGTGTCTCTATCTGCCGATAACGACGCGATTCATATTCACAGTCCTTTTAAAATACATTCAATTCCGATGAAAGAAGTGGTGAATGTTGAGAGATACAGACCGTTGCCGGGCACAATTCGCACCTGTGCTTCGGGAGGTTTCATGGGTTATTGGGGAACGTTCCGCGACAGTGTGTCGAAAAACTATACGGGCTTTTGGGGCGATAAGGATGACTGCTTCATGATCACCCTCACCGACGGCAAGAAATACCTGTTAGGATGCAAAAATCCTGATGCCATGCTCACCCACATCCGCTCCCAAATCACCCACTAATCTCGCATTGATGTCATGCTGTCTACATTTGCGAGACGGTTATTCGTAGCGCATGGTTTCGGCGGGGGAGATCTTGGCTGCGAACCAGGATGGGAGGATCAGGCATAGGTAGATGATAATTAAGGTTACGATGTTGAGCGTCACGATTGCGGGCCATGAGAGCTCTACCGGTACGAAGTCGATGTAGTAGGCATCGGCGTCGAGGGGGATGAGGTGCCAGCGGTCTTGTGCCCAGAGACCGACGAGGGCGAGGGCGTTACCGATCAGTAGTCCTAAAACGGCGATGCGCATGGCCATGAAGATAAACACGTGTCTCACACCTTTCACGGTGGCACCGAGTGAACGTACAAGCCCGATGAAATTCTTTTTGTCAAGTATAATTATAAGCATCCCGGAAATCAGCGTCACGGCCGCGACTATGGTCATAAGCGTTAGGATTACGACAACGTTGGTGTCGAGCAACTGGAGCCATCGGAAATAGCTTGCTCCCTTGTTGGTCGCGGTGTCTACTCGGTAATAGCGGTAAAGCAAACCGGAGGCAAGGGCCTCGTTGAAGGTGTCGGTAAGATCGTATGCCATCTCGTCAAGACGCTCGAAGTCTGTAATGTTGATAGACACGGTAGTGCCCTGTGTGCCGCTCAGTCCGGCAAGCGACTGAATCAGGGGGAGGGCACCGTAGATCAAAACGTCATCGTATGTGTCGAAATGGGAATTGAAGATACCTGCGATTTCAAGACGGCGCACACGGATTCCGTCGCTGATGAAATAGGTGTCGATCTTGTCACCCGTTTTCAGGTTAAGTTGGTCGGCTGCTTTTTGCGATATTATTATTTTTTCATTGTTACCCTCTTTTGTGAAATCGGGGAGTTTGCCGGCGGTGAGGTTAGATTTAAGGAATTTCCGGGTAGCTTCACCTTCCGTGCTTTTAAGGTACACCCCTTTGAAGTTGTCGGAGGTCTTCAGGATTGCCGGCATCGAGGCTTCGAGAGAATAGTCTGATATATAATCTTTGGAGTCGAGAATCGATTTGAGCGTCGGGGTGAGGGTTACGAGGTTGTCGTCATCCTGATTTACCGGGATGGCATAAAGAGAGATGTGGGAGTTGAACCCTACGACTTTATCACGGATCTCACGCTTGAATCCTAAGATTATGGCGATGGCAGCAAGCATCACCGCTACCGAGAGGGCAACGGCGGTCACGGCCACGCGGATGGCCGGAGAACTTTTGCGTCCTTCGGAAGCCAATGAAAGTTTACGGGCCAGAAAAAAAGAATAGCTCATTTATTATAAAGTATTATTCCACGTGCTAAAGCACATGGCAGAGTTCCCAGAAGGCAACGGCGGAGGCGGCAGCGACGTTAAGTGAGTCGACTCCGTGTGCCATAGGAATTTTCACTACATAGTCGGCTTCGTCAATTATCCGGGTGGGTAGACCCTCACCTTCCGTACCCATGATTATGGCTAATTTTGGGGTCGACTTTAATTGCGGAGAGTCGAGGTTGATGGAATTGTTACGCAAAGCCATCGCCACGGTCTTGAATCCTGATTGCTGCAATGTCTTTTCGGGATTGGCACATTTCGCCCAGGGTACGAGAAAGACAGAACCCATCGAAACGCGGACTGCCCGACGGTTGAGAGGATCGCAGCAATCGTTTGAGAGAATAACAGCGTCAACGCCGAGAGCAGCAGCCGATCGGAAGATTGCCCCGATATTGGTGGTGTCGCAAACGCCTTCGAGTATTACTACCCTTCTTGCGTCTTTGCATATCGCCTGAATATCAGAAGGGGCGGGTCGACGGAATGCACACAGCACGCCGCGGGTGAGTGTGTAGCCGGTGAGGGCAGACAAGACTTCGCGTTCTCCGGTATAGACCGGCATCTCGGGGAAGCGGGCTATGATGTCGCGAGCATCCCCGTCGATATGTCTGCGCTCGCATAGCAATGAAAGGGGTTGATAGCCTGCATCGATCGCTACCTTTATCACCTTCGGACTCTCGGCAATGAAAATTCCATTATCCGGATCGAGGTCGTTGCGTAGTTGTGCCTCGGTCAAAGAGGCATAGACCGCTAATTCGGGTGTTGAAATATCTGTAATCTCTCGAATCATACCTATTTATTAGAACACGAATTGCAGGCGAGCCTGGATGATGTTCACACCGCGAGGTTCGCTGACAGCCGAATTGCGCACGTTAGTATAAGAATAGCGTAGGCGGGCTGCCATATATTTATTGATATAATAATTGAGCGAAGCGCTCCAGTCGTTAGAGATTCCGCCGTCAATGCCGACCTTGCGGCTGTCGGCGTTTGTATAATCATATCCCAAAACGAGTTCAAGCGTGCGCGGAGAGGGGAGAGCCAATGCTCCCTCGGCGTTGGAATAGCTATAGTTATCATCTCCAAGCAGCAGGCATCGCAACATTCCGTAAGCTCCCAACGCATTGTATGACGGCAATTCCTTATGGCGTGTGACGGTCATATAATAGAACTGCGATTCAAGGGCGAAGCAACCTTTGGAGAGCACGAGCTCCGGCGAGAATTTCCAGTCGCCCACAGCATCGACGATATGGGCCGACAGCATCGGCACTTTGCTTACGGTCGTGGGGAAGAAGCAGGAATATGTGCGGTAACCCTCGGAAAGCTCCTCGTCGCCGGCATCATTGATGAGCTGAGTGTGCGAGGCGGTCTCGTAAGAGGCGGAGAAACCGACTTGTACCGTACCCTGTTCTCCGGTGACGGGATGCCAGACCCCACGCAGCGAACCTCCGACGCTTACGCGCCCCTGTTGCGTGGAAGTCAGCGTAAGTGACCGGCCACCCACGAATGCCGAGCCGCTTAGGAAGTAATCGGAGTTGAAGCGGGTGTAGCCCACACCGATCTTTCGGGTCATGGTGCGGAAGAAGGATTCCGAATTCTGCGGGAGCATATCCGGCTTGTGCGATGCCGAGCCACCGCCGCGGATTCCGAACTGCGGTATAAAATAACCGATGCGCAAGTGATCGTCGGAGGTGAATTTTCGTTGGATATATACATCCTTCATCCCGATTACGCCGTAAGAATATCCGATTTCAATTCGTGCCATCCAATTTTGGTATTGGGCGAGCACTCCGGCACGGATTTCAGGTAAAGACGCACCGTCGTTGAAACCATCCTTATCGGGAGCGTAGATAGCGCCGTCGACATGAATCCGACCGATTGGGGCAAGTGAGATACGGTCTTGAGCGGAGACCGCCGATGCAGAAAATATAAGCGTAGAGAGAAGAGCCGATTGGAATATTGTCGTTTTTCTCATTTTTTATCAAATTTACTCGTATTATTGTGCGACAAAGTTAGTAAAAAATTTGGAGGTAAATTTTACAAATTGTAAATTTGCATCATGGCGGAATAAAAATTGCGCCATGAAATAATTAAATCTAACCTTCATATACATGGAAGATCAAATTCAGAAAACGTGTCTTCACGACCGTCATGTAGCCCTCGGGGCTTTGATGTCGCCTTTCGCAGGCTTTGATATGCCTATACAGTATGCGGGAATCACCGAAGAGCATAATGCCGTGCGTCAGCATGTCGGTGTATTCGACGTAAGCCATATGGGCGAAGTGAGAGTAACCGGCCCTGATGCCTGCAAATTCGTAAATCATATTTTTGTCAACGACGTTACCGGCGCTCCCGACGGCCAGATTTTTTACGGCATGATGTGCTATGAGAACGGTGGCACGGTCGATGATCTTCTTGTGTATAAGGTGAACGATGAGGAATATTTCCTCGTCATCAATGCCTCCAACATCGAGAAAGATGTAAAATGGATTCTCTCGAACGCCGAAGGATTCAATGTCAAGATCGAAGATCAGAGCGAATATTACGGCGAAGTGGCAGTGCAAGGTCCTGAAGCCGAAGCTGCCGTAGAAAAGCTGCTTGGCCTTGACGTTAAGGATATCGCTTTCTATAACTTCAAGACATTCGACGTTGACGGTGAAGAAATAATCGTGAGCCGTACAGGTTACACCGGTGAGGACGGCTTCGAAATCTACGGAAGTCATGATTTCACCCGCAAGGTCTGGGACAAACTGATGGATGGCGGAGTGCAGCCGTGTGGTCTCGGTTGCCGCGATACGCTCCGTTTCGAGGTAGGTCTTCCCCTTTATGGCGACGAACTCGCAGCCGACATCACTCCCATTGAGGCAAGTCTTAGTATGTTTGTCAAACTCGATAAGCCTGAATTTATCGGAAAAGAGGCTTTGGCGAAACAGAAAGCGGAGGGAGTTACACGCCGCATCGTAGGTCTCGAACTTGAGGGCAATGCAATTCCCCGTCACGGTTATCCCGTAGAGATTAATGGCGAGCAGATAGGCGAAATCACGACCGGTTATCGTTCGATTTCGACAGGTAAGAGTGTGGCAATGGCAATGATCAACAAGCCTTACGACAAACTCGGCACTGAGGTTGAGGTGCGCATCCGTAAGAAGACTTTCCCCGCCAAGGTGGTTAAAAAACGCTTTTACGATAAGAACTACAAGAAATAGCGGAGCTATTTTTTGTAAGTATGAAGTATAAAGTATAAAGTATGAAGTCGCGGAGCGACGAGATTGTGGTTAACCCCACATGATGGAGCGAAGCGACTGAGTGTGGGGAAGGGGAAAATCTCAAAAAAATAGAGTGCCGGAGGCACGATATTATGAATCTGCGGACGCGATATATCGCGTCCCTACTGAAAACTGAAAACCAATAACTGAAAACTAAAATAAATAGAATATATGAGCAAAGTAATTGAAAGTCTGCTTTATGCAGATTCACACGAGTGGGTAAAAGTAGAGGGCGAGATCGCCACAATCGGAATCAGCGACTATGCACAGCATGCGCTAGGCGATATCGTTTATGTCGATATGCCCGAGGTTGGTGATGAAGTTACTGCAGGCGAAGATTTCGGCGCAGTTGAGTCTGTAAAAGCAGCCAGCGACCTTTATAGCCCGGTGTCGGGTGAGGTTGTCGAGATCAACGAAGAGCTCGAAGATACTCCCGAATCGATCAATGCAGACGCTTACGGCGCATGGATCATGAAGGTTAAAATGTCTGATCCTTCGGAACTTGAGAAGCTTTTGAACGCTGAGGCTTACGCTAAACTTTGTGAAAATGAGTAATCGTTATATCCCTCATACCGAAGAGGATATCAAGGTAATGCTGGATCGCATCGGCGTAGAGAGTGTCGACGATCTCTACTGCGATGTCCCTTCGGAGGTAATATTCAAGGGTGAATATGACATTCCCGAGGGTATGTCGGAGCCGGAGTTGCGCCGTCATTTCCGCGAGCTTGCCGAGAAGAACCGCAACCTGAAGGTATATGCCGGTGGAGGCGTCTATGACCATTATTCACCTTCAGTGATATCTCATCTCCTGCAGCGCAGCGAGTTTTACACTGCCTACACTCCCTATCAGCCCGAGATTTCGCAGGGTACCCTTCAGTACATCTTCGAATATCAGAGCATGATCAGCGAACTCACCGGCATGGAGGCTACCAATGCATCTATGTACGACGGCGCCACTGCTGCTGCTGAAGTGATGTTCATGATGGTGGCTTCGGCACGCAAGAAAAACCGCGTGCTTGTATCTGCAACCATGCTTCCGCAGGTGGTGGCGGTAATCAAGACCTACGCAAAATTCCACGGTGTAGACCTGACTGTCATCCCCGAGAAGGAAGGCGTTACTGACCTTGCAACCATGGGCGAGGCTCTTGCCGGTGGTGATGTGGCCGGTGTGATTCTTCCCTGTCCGAACCGTTACGGTATCGTTGAGGATTTCACAGGTGTGGCCGACACTATCCATGCTGCCAAAGCCCTAATGGCAGTTTATGCAGATCCCTCTGCGTTGGCAGTGCTCCGCACTCCGGCAGAGTGGGGTGCCGATATCGCTTGCGGCGACGGTCAGACACTCGGTATGCCGATGCAGTTCGGTGGTCCGTATCTCGGATTCATCTCCTGCACCACGGCTCTTCTCCGCAAGATGCCGGGTCGCGTGGTGGGTGCCACTAAGGATGCTTCCGGCAAACGCTGCTTCGTTCTTACCCTTCAGGCACGCGAACAGCATATCCGCCGTGAGAAAGCTACAAGTAACATCTGCTCCAACCAGAGCCTGATGGCGCTTTATGCTACAATCTATCTCTCGCTGATGGGTCGCAAAGGTCTTGTAGAGGTTAACAAACTGTCGGCCGACGGTGCGCATTATCTCTATAACAAACTGATTGAGACAGGTAAGTTCGAGGATGCGTTCGGTAAACCGTTCCTTAAAGAGTTCACGCTTAAGACTTCTCTCGACGTGAAGGAGCTTAACAAGAAACTTCTCGAAAAGGGAATCATGGGTCCGATCGATCTCGGCAACGGGTTGGTTGAGTTCGCCGTTACGGAAAACCGTACACGCGAGGATATCGATGAATTGGTTAACATAATCCGGGAGGCCTGATAGGAATAAGATATGAAATATTACGATAAGCTGATATTTGAATTGTCGCGTCCCGGAAGAAAGGGTTACGAACTTCCCGCCGACAAGTATGAGACTGACGGCATTGCCGGTATTCCCGCCGATCTTCAGCGCACACAACCTTTGGAACTTCCCGAGGTGAGCGAGCTGGATGTCGTAAGGCATTATACTAACCTTTCAAACAAGAACTTCGGTGTCGACACTGGCTTCTATCCCTTAGGTAGCTGCACCATGAAGTATAACCCGAAGATCAACGAAGAGGTTGCTGCGATGCCCGAATTCGCATCGCTTCATCCGCTGCAGGATGAGGAGAGCGTGCAGGGTGCGCTTGAACTTTACTACAATCTTCAGAAAGCTCTCGCAAGCATCGCAGGTTTGGCTGAATTCACACTCAACCCATACGCGGGTGCTCATGGTGAGCTTACCGGTCTGATGGTGATGCGCCAGTATCATCTCTCAAGAGGCGACAACAAGCGCACCAAAGTGATCGTGCCAGACTCGGCTCACGGCACAAACCCGGCTTCCGCTATGGTTGCTGGATTAGAGGTTGTGGAGGTTAAATCAAAACCGAACGGATCAATCGACGTTGAGGATCTTAAACCTCTGCTCGATGACACTGTTGCCGGTATCATGATGACTAACCCCAACACTCTCGGTATGTTCGAGACCGAGATCATGGATATCGCGAAGCTTGTTCACGATGCCGGAGGTCTGCTCTATTATGACGGTGCAAACCTCAACCCGATGCTCGGCAAGGTACGTCCCGGCGACATGGGCTTCGACATTATGCACATCAACCTTCACAAGACATTCTCGACACCTCACGGTGGAGGAGGTCCCGGTTCAGGTCCTGTAGGTGTTGCCAAACATCTCGTTGACCTTCTTCCCGCGCCTCATGTGGTTAAGGGTGAAGACGGCAAATTCCATGTTGAAGGTATGAAAGACACGAGCCTCGGTAGCGTAAGCTCATTCCTCGGAAACTTTGGCGTGATGATGAAGGCTTACGCTTACATCCTCAGTCTCGGCAAGGAGAATCTGAAGAACGTAGGCCCGATGGCTACCCTTAACGCCAACTATATCAAGGAGTCGCTTAAGGATGACTATCTGCTTCCGATCGAAGGTGCCTGTAAGCATGAGTTTGTGTTCGACGGTCTGAAAGATAAGTCAACAGGTGTTACCACCCTCAACGTTGCAAAACGTCTGCTCGACTACGGTTTCCATGCTCCCACGATCTATTTCCCCTTGCTCTTCCACGAGTCAATGATGATCGAGCCTACAGAGACCGAGAGCCTTGAGACTCTTGACGAGTTTATCGACGTGATGCACAAGGTTGCCAAGGAAGCCAAGGAGAATCCCGAGAATCTTAAGAATGCGCCTTTGACCACTCTTATCTCTCATCCCGACGAGACCACGGCTGCCAAGAAACCGATCCTTTCTTATCGTCAGTTAAAAGCTTCGCAAGATGCATAGCGATATCATAATCATAGGTGCCGGCCCCGGGGGATATGAAACAGCCCTCGAGGCCGCTCACCGAGGCAAAAGCGTGACGCTTTTCAATGGCGGTGCGCTCGGAGGTACTTGTCTTAACGAAGGGTGCATACCCACAAAATGCCTATGCCGCGATTCACAGATGGTGATGCAGTTCAAGGAGGCCGACAAGTTCGGTATCGATGAATTCACATTCTCTGTTGATTACGGAAAGATCGTGGAGCGTAAACGTGCTGTCACCGATCAGCTCCGTGAAGGTATCGCCGTGATGCTCAAGCAGGCCAAGGTTAATGTGGTTGATGCCAAAGCTTCATTCAAGGATGCCAAGACCGTGGTAGCCGACGGCGAAGAGTATACCGCCGACGACATTATCATCGCATCGGGCAGCGTCTCGAAGTCACTTCCTATCCCCGGTCATGACCTCGGCTGCGTGATGGATTCAACCGATATCCTCAATATCGAGTATGTACCCGCTTCCCTTATCATAATCGGTGGCGGCGTAATCGGTATGGAATTCGCCTCTATCTTTGCTGGACTCGGTTCGAAAGTTACCGTAATCGAGTTCATGAAGCAGATTCTCCCTCCGTTTGATTCCGATATCGCAAAACGACTGAAACAGACGCTTTCAAAACGAGGAATCGAAATCATTACAGGAGCCGCTGCGAAAAAGATCGAACAGAATGAGGATAACGAAGTCGTGGTTACTTACGAAGCCAAAGGGAAAGAGATGACCGTTGTCGGTACAGACCTTTTGATGGCCGTAGGTCGCGCACCGCGTGTTGACGGTCTCAACCTCGAAGCCGCCGGCGTGGAATATTCGCCTAAAGGGATTGTGGTTGACGACAATATGCGGACCAACGTAGAGCATATATACGCCGTTGGCGATGTCAACGCACGCATGATGCTTGCTCACGTCGCCTCGTTCCAGGGTCTCCGTACCTTGAACGCGATTGAAGGTAAAGAGGATAAGATACGTTTTGATATCGTGCCCTCGGCAGTGTTCTGCACACCTGAATGCGGCATGGCCGGAATGACTGAAGAGGAATGCAAAGCCAACGGTATCGAGGTCGTATGCGGCAAGAGCTTCTACCGCGCCAACGGAAAAGCGTTGGCTATGGGGGAGAGCGAAGGCCTCTGCAAACTCATCTTCGAGAAAGAGAGCCGCAAGCTCATCGGAGCCCACATCATGGGTGCGGATGCGGCATTGTTGGCTCAGGAAGCCGTAGACCTGATGAACGCCGGAGCCACAGCCGACTCAATCCGCGACATCATCTTCGGTCACCCGACCCTCAGCGAGATCCTCCTCGCCGCCACCCACATCTAACCCTAAAAGGTTTGTAAAAATAGTTAGGTATACCCGAATAGAATTGCATATGTTGTAAAAATATATTAGTATACTTGAATAAAATTACAGAATTTGTAAAAATGTTTAGGTATACCCAAAAGAAATTACGGAAATTTCCGACAATTTTACACCTGCAAATATACACTTTTCCTATTCAGGGTATTCTATAATATAATTAAGCCGACAAGATTAAAGTAATCTCGTCGGCTTTATTGAAGTGTTAGTAAAATAAGTGAATTAATAATGATTTACTCATCTTTAGGAACTAATTCGAAGAATCCACTTATCTCTTGTTGATCAAATGCCTGTCTGACATTATATCGCTTAACTTGGTCAAGATATCCTTTCTTGGAAATTTTAATCTCCACTGTAACATTTCTTGAGTTGGCATAGGTCAATCCCGGGATATTAAAACTTCGGGTTTCTTCGTAAGGGGTAGTAGTCAAGTATGTTTCATTAGTATTTTTCACTTCCGACGGATTATTGGAGATTACTCTATAGGAAATGCAAGCACCTCTTGGATCTGAGTCAAAATACCATCGAATTATTGTCTCTTCCATTTTAGTCTCTCCGGGCCTGTCCCTACTTACTCTGGAATTTGCTTGACCATTAGGTATGGTAGGATCGTTTTTATAAGTTTCACGATTTTGCTCCGCTTCTTTCTGTTTTTGGATTGCGACTTGATCGAGTGATAGTTTAGCGAATACGACAGGCGAATTTTTTAATTCTTTTTTGTCGAAATTTACAATAACTGTTTTCCCCTCATAGTCTTTTTTCTCAAAAAGGAAAATCAAATTCCGTTTTGCCATTTTAGAGTCTACCTTAATTATAGCAGGCGTAGTCTGTGCTACGATATTTCCATTAAGATATACAGTCGCGCCTGACGGTTCTGTAACCAAAGAGACATCATAGTCTTTTGCCTTAGCACCAAATGTTGAAAGAGCAGCGAAGACTAAAACTAAGAGTATTTTCATTAAATTTCCCATCTTTATAACTTTAAATTAAATATTTAAGACAAAACGTCCGGCATAGCAACCGGACGTTTCTCAAATTATTTAGAAGGCAAGTGTAAGATACTCAATGATATTAGAAAATATTTTTCACTTTCTTCATAAACGTTCTGACGAAACCTGGTTTCGACTCCTTCTTGCCTCCAATTGGAGCAGAGGTGTTTATTATAGCTCCTCCGCAACGCATTTGGCCATCAAGAGTAGAAATGGTTATTGCGTCAGCTTCCGTCATCGGGCGGAAATTATGGTAAGTGGCTGGGTATCCACTGACGGTCACTGAACCACCACGGAATAACCCTCGGCGCTTAACGGTATATTGCGGCTCAACGAGTACATCGGCACCAATCTCTTTAAGCAATTCACCAGTGGCCTTTTCGGTTTCATGAGAAACAGAAACAGTATTAAAGGGTTTCCATTTCCAATTGCTCGTGTGCTCTATACGTTGAGGTTGCACTGTCATATCCGCAACAGTCACACTAACCACCTTAGTATCTACATTGGTGTACTCACAGGTGTGTGAAATTGTGGAACATGAGCAAAGCGCAAGCAATGCAGCCGTTGCAAAAGTTAATGCTAATCTCATAATTATTAGGAATTAAGAGATTAGATTAGTGTTTGCATTTTCTCTTACAATCGTTACCGCCATTGATAGTGTTGATGATGTCGGCCTCCTCCTGAGTTGTGGAGTGGAATTTCTCATAAGTTCCGACATGGCCGGTAACAGTGATATACTTAATACTGGTTCTAAACAAGCCGCGAGTCTTTTTGATTTCGAACTCCGGGCATACGATAACATCTCCATTGCCGTTAACCTCCAGAGCTTTGGCAACGGCTGCAGCACGCAGTGATTTCATGCCAGCACGCTGGTGAGAACGAGTGGGAGTGAATGTGTACTTGATCACTTTGTCTGATACCACGAGATTTGCAGTTGTACGGTTAGTAATTTTAGTGTCAACATTCTCCGTTGTAGCAGTGTGTGAAATAGTTGAACATGATGTTACAAACATTGCGGCAGTAGCCATCAAAAGAACCAATTTTTTCATTGAATGAATTGTTTAGTAATGAATAGTGAAATTATTAGTTGCAAAATTAAACAAAATTTCACAATTGCCCCCCCCGATTGTTAATTAATGTTAATTAGTATTAACTATTGGCAATAAATATAAATTAAAAGCGCATCGATCTCTCCCGGTCGATGCGCTTTTAATTGTTTATTATAAGGGATTTAAATTGTCTTTAGTGAAGATTTAATCCTCCTTATCATTCTGGATGAGTCTTATGTCTGATTTAATAAATGATTCTATTAAATTGATTAGATTCAGAGATTTTTCAATTATTGGCTCTATATCGCTTTGCTTGATTTCTGTAAAACAGTTATAGTCGGCTTCTTCTCTCTTTGATTGAAGATACGACAATATATAACCCTCTTCCACTGGAACTAAGCCGGTTTTTACACAATGTTTATTAAACATTACAACCGCTCCCTTGTGAGACTTAACAGGTATCTCATTGTGAATCAGAAGGGCTGAAACTGCATGAAATAATGCATAGTAAAGACGATTAGCAACTAAATCCCAATAATGATTATCTTTTGCCAAACCAGCCTGTTCATAATTCAAGCGGGCTTTATGGAGCTCATAATCAACTATTGATTTTCTATCGTCATTAGTCATAGTAGCGTAACTTTATCTCGGTTGACGTTTTCATAGAACGGCGTGGATTTCATCTTAGCCCATTCTTTTTTACTATACAATACCGGGATGATGACTTCATCAAATTCTGAACCCAGTAGGCACAACGGGAATGCATAATTGTTAAAATCCTGTTGAGTAGTTGAATCCTTATCCAAAATAATCAATATATCCCAATCCGAGTCTGCCTTGTATGTGCCTCTTGCCCGTGAACCATACAGCCATACATGAGCGTTTGAAGGAAAACTCCGCTTCGAGTATTCCTTCAAACGGTTCATCAGTATGCTGAATTTATTATTCATAGGGCAAATATATAACTATTCTCTGTTTAAAACAAATAAATCTGTTTTAGAGAGTAATTATATCAAGATCGCGGGGCGATAGAATTAGTTTTGGGAAGGATTGGTGTAGGGGGTCATGTGGTAGCCGAGGGCGTTGAGCTCCATTGCCATGCCGGCGAGGTAGAGCTGGTGCAGACAGGCGATGTAGCATCCTAAGGCTGTTTCTGTGCCGGGTTCTATTTTCTCGTGATTTAGCAGTCCGTAGACCCTCGACGCACATTCGGCTACGAGGTCGTGGATGCTTTCGGCACCTTCGTTGCGGTAGCCAAGCAGATTTTCCACTACAGTCTCATCGAAATGGTCATACCCTTGCTCGTCGCGCAGTTTTTCGTAATAATCTGTGCGGTTGGCATTTGCCTCCCAGTCTTTATCCCAATAGAATGCCATCGCCATACCCATGAACATCATCCAGCCAAGCGAGGTGACAGGATATTGCTGGAACTCTTTAACACCGTCGGGCATATAGGCACGGGCGATCATGGGCCATTTTTCTTCTACATCGGGGCATTCGGGTACATGGGCATCCAACGCACCTTTTTTCTGCAGAAACTCAGTAAGATCTTTCTTTACTTTCTCTTCAAATTCAGTTACAAATGCTTTATTTTCCATAGTTTTTATTTTAGTTTTCGGTTTTCAGTTATCAATTTTCAGAATTAAGCCCCTCCGAGGCAGTTAAAATTAAAATTTGAGACGGTAATGGGGATTGGGGGAGAGAAACGGGTTGGCGGCACGTTCGCGTCCGATAGTGGTCGAAGGTCCGTGACCGGGGTAAACGACGGTATTGTCGGGAAGAGGCAGCAGATTATCTTTTATCGACTTGATGAGTTGTTCGCCGTTTCCGCCGGGAAGGTCGGCCCTACCGACTGAGCCTTCAAACAGGGCATCACCGGTGATTACGAAGTCTCCTTCCTTGTCATAAAGCGCGATGCTGCCGGGTGAGTGACCGGGAACATGGATCACTTCTAATTCTCCGCTACCGACTTTGATCTTGTCGCCGGGTTCAAGATAGGTGTCGATCGACATATCTTCCACTTCGGTATTGATTCCGAAGGCTTCTGCCTGCTGGCGCAGTCTTGACGCTAAGAATTCATCATCCTTATGCCCGAAGATCGGCACTTTATATTTGTTCTTGGCAAATGCCGCTCCGATGGCGTGGTCGATATGGAGGTGAGTGTTGATAATGCTCGTCACCTCAAGCGCGTTGCGTTCGATGAAACGCTCCATCGCTTCCTCCTCCTGACGGTTGATCATGCCGGGGTCGACGATAGCGGCTTTTTTCTCTTTCGAGTCATAGACAACGTAAGTGTTTATGCCGAAGAGCGAGAATTCAAATTTTGCTATGTTCATGGCAGTTTTCGGTTTTAAGTTTTCAGTTTTCAGAGATTAATCTCGATAATCAGGATTAATCCCGATAAATCTAATTCCTAACTCCTAATTCCTAACTCCTAACAAACAGAAGTGTAGGCTATCTTCTTGGTGTCGAAGAATGGTTCGGTGAAATATTGCGGGATGTCGATGATTTCACTGCGATTCTTCAGCGGACGCATCTCGGCAGAAATGTCACCACCTTTCAGGGTGATAAGTCCGTTTGGCAAGGCGTTGCGTTGCTCTGACGAGATATTTTTCTTACAAATCTTCAATAAATCGGTCTGAGGCATGACGGCACGGCTAACCACAAAATCAAACTTTTCCTTGCATTCGGCCACGTCGCCGTGTTGAAAGGTCACGTTCTGCAATCCGGCCGCCTTCGCTATCTCCTGCGCTACAAGTAGTTTCTTACCTGTGCGGTCGATAAGATGGAAATGCACTTCGGGGAAAAGCACTGCCAGAGGCAAGCCGGGGAGTCCGCCGCCGGTGCCGAAATCCATCACTCTTGATCCGGGCGAAAATCTGATGAATTTCGCAATAGCCAGAGAGTGAAGAAGATGATTGATCTCAAGGTTATCGATATCTTTTCTTGAAATCACGTTGATCTTGGCGTTCCATTCCGGATAAAGTTCCAGCATTTTCAAGAATGCTTCTTTCTGCCGGTCGGTCAACTCGGGGAAATATTTGAAAATTTGATGTTCCATATAATTATAACAACCGAATCACATATTTTATTTTATATAAAGGCAAACCCCGCGAAGGAGACTTGATGTCATCCTGCGCAGGGTTTGCTAAACAGAGTGAATTATTATGTCTTAGAACCAGCGAACGTAAGCGAAGTCCTGACGGTGGGGGAGAGCAGGGTTGTTCGGATACATACGGAGTGCGAAGCGGTAAGTGCCGGCCTCGGTAAGTGTGGTGCTGAGTTCGTAAGTAACCTTAGAGCCGTCGTTTTCTACGATCTTAAGCTCTTTGCGACCTTCGTACTTGCTTTCGCCGTCGAGCTCTTTGTAGTAAACGAGCTCTACGCCGATAGAGTCGCCGAGACCGTGAGTGTCGAGCACCACCTTGACATCGACCTTGTCGCCGGATCTGAATGCTCCTGCGTGAGCCTCATCGAAGTTGCTTGATATAACCTCAATGCTATCCCACTTGGAGGCAACTTCCTCTTTCCATGCTACGATTTCGCGTGCTTTAGCGAAGTCGTTGGCTTCGAGCGATGCAGAACGTTTTGCCTCGGGGATGTAGAAGCGGCTGATATAGTCGTCGAGCTGACGTTTCATTGTGTAGATAGGCGCGATGTGGCCGATCGAACGCTTAATATACTGGATCCACTCGGGGCTGTAGCCCTTGTAATTCTTGTCGAAATAGAGAGGAATTATCTCGTTCTCCAGCATAGAGTAGATGGTGGCGGCATCGAGTTTATCCTGCTGAGCCTGATCTGTGTAAGTGCGCTTGTCGGTAAGCGCCCATCCTGCCTGCTCGTCAAGACGATAGCCTTCATACCACCAGCCGTCGAGCACTGAGAAGTTAAGCACGCCGTTCATCTCGGCCTTCTCGCCAGATGTGCCGGATGCCTCAAGAGGACGGGTCGGAGTGTTGAGCCAGATATCGACGCCGGTTACAAGGCGTTTCGCAACGATCATGTTGTAATCCTCAAGGAAGATGATTTTGCCTGAGAACTGCGGCATCTTTGAAATTTCGGTGATGCGCTTGATGAGACCCTGACCTGCGCCGTCGGCGGGGTGAGCCTTACCGGAGAAGATGAACTGAACGGGATATTTCTCGTTGTTCACGATCTTGGCGAGACGGTCGAGGTCGGTGAAGAGAAGATGAGCACGTTTGTATGTAGCGAAACGGCGTGCGAAGCCGATGATAAGTGCGTTGGGGTTGATCTTGTCAACGATCTTAAGCACCTCGGTCGGGTCGCCCTGGTTCTTGAGCCATTTCTCTTTGAAATCTTTCTTGACAAAGTTGATGAATTTGTTCTTCATCGTCATTCGCATATTCCAGATTTCCTCATCGGGCACATCGAAGATCCCTTTCCACATCTCGGGGTCGCTCTGATTCTGGAAGAGCTCGGGGTTGAGGTGCTTGCCATAGAAGTCTTTCCACTCCGAGGCAGCCCATGTGGGCATGTGAACACCGTTGGTGACGTATCCTACATGAGACTCTTCGGGAGCATAACCTTTCCATACGCCGGCGAACATTTTCTTGGAAACCTCACCGTGAAGCCAGCTTACGCCGTTAGCCTCCTGGCAGGTGTTAAGCGCGAACACGCTCATGGAGAAACGCTCGTTGGTATCGGGATTTTCGCGACCCATGTTCATAAGATCGCTCCATGAGATGCCGAGTTTTGCGGGATACTCGCCGAGATATTTTCCGAAAAGAGACTCCTCGAAGTAGTCGTGACCGGCGGGCACAGGTGTGTGGACAGTGTAAAGAGAAGATGCGCGCACGAGTTCGAGGGCAACATTGAAGGGGAGTTTGTCTTTCTGCACGAAGTCTACGAGACGCTGGAGGTTGAGGAGCGCTGCATGACCCTCGTTGGCGTGATAGATGTCGGCCTTTATGCCGAGTTTCTCAAGCATGAGAATACCTCCGATGCCGAGCAGATATTCCTGCTTGATGCGGTTCTCCCAGTCACCGCCATAGAGCTTGTGTGTGATCTCGCGGTCCCACTGTGAGTTCTGGTCGAGGTCGGTGTCGAGAAGGTAGAGTTTCATGCGACCTACGTTTACGCGCCAGATGTGAGCGTAAACCACACGGCCGGGATAGGGCACCTCAAGAATCATCGGAGTGCCATCCTCCTCAAGAACTGCCTCGATGGGGAGCTGCTCGAAGTTCTGGCTCTCATAGTTGGCGATCTGCTGACCGTCGATAGAGAGAGACTGAGAGAAGTAACCGTATTTGTAAAGGAATCCGACGGCAGTCATGTCGATGCGCGAGTCGGAAGCCTGTTTGATGTAGTCGCCGGCAAGCACGCCAAGACCGCCGGAATAAATCTTAAGACAGTTGCAAAGACCATATTCCATTGAGAAGTAAGCCACAGAGGGAAGTTTCTTATCCATGGGCTGCTTGATGTAGTCCTTGAACATTCGGTAAACTTCCTTGATGCGCCCCATGAGCTCTTTGTCTTTCAGAATCTCATTATAGCGCTCGAAAGAGAGACGCTGGAGAAGCATCACAGGGTTTTCGCCCACATGACGCCACAGATCGTGGTCGAGATCGCGGAATAAGGATTTGCCTGCGCTGTTCCATACCCACCAGAGATTCTTAGACATTTCCTCTAAGGGCTTGAGCTCCTTAGGAATTTCTGCACTGACGGTCATGGTGCGCCAAGCGGGAGAGTTTGTGTTGCTAACTTGGAGTTTCATATATATTTTTGTTTAAAGTTTTCTTTTTATTTAATTAGACTGACATGATTTAGTGCTCACTGCGTTCGCACCACAATCATTATAATAATCATTAATTAGCCGCGTTTCTTTCAGCCGCGCGGTTGAGGGCTATTTGGAAGGCTTCGTCGTAATAGCTGATGAAGAATTTCCAATCGGCCTTTTCGGCTGTGAGGAATGCCGCATGGCGCGCCTCGGAGCGTTTGATGGGGCCTTCGTTGAAATAACTTACAGCCGCCGATGCGATCGCTTCGCGCGATGCGTCGTAGTTGCTGTCTTCACGCGACACTACATAAACACCGCAATGATGCAAACCGTTCTTGAAATTATCAAGCACCCACTGTCCGAATCCGGCTTTGTCGGTGGTTACGGTCGGCACGCCGAAGGCCGTGCTCTCAAGCGGGGTGTATCCCCACGGCTCGTAATATGACGGGAAGAGCGTGAGATCGAATGCCGGCAGAAGGTCATAATAATTGATGTCTATGATGCCGTCGAATCCGTCGAGATAGCTCGGCACATATATAATCTTGACTTTTTTCCCTTTGCCCTGAGCATTGAGTGAGGCGATGCGGCAACATACCGGATCGTGATCCTCATTATTCAACCTGTGTGTCAGGAAGTCGGGACCTGAATGATCGTCGCCTGCAAATTTAAGTGTGGTGAGAAGGCTGCCCGACGGCTCTTTAACCCATCCGGGAACGAGAACGAAAGCCAGAGCTTCGGCATCATCGGGTATCTGCTCTTCAATTCTCACGATGGAGTCGAGGAAGAGATCGAGACCCTTGTTGCGGTATTCGAGGCGTCCGGAAGTGGCGATGAGGAAAGTGTTTTCATCATATTCTTTACCTGTGAGAGCCTTGGCCACGGCGAGGAGGTGCTGACGGCCATCGCGACGCAATTTATTGTATTTGTTGGTGCGCGGTACGAAATCCGGTTCGAAGCCGTTAGGCGTGACTACCTGCGGCCGTATGTCGAGAAGCTGCTCGCATTCTCGTGCCGTAACCTCGCTTACAGTCGTGAAGCAGTCGGCAGCATGGGCCGCGGCTTTCTCCAATGAGTGTTTCGACTGCATATTGAGCTCGCCGGCCATCTGGTCGCCGTTGTAGTTGTGGAAATATTCGTAAAGTGGCTTGCCGTTTCCGCAAATGCTACGTCCGATGCTTGTGGCATGAGTGGTGAATACGGTAGAAGCCTCGGGCATGGTGACCTGAGTGTAAAGCAGCCCCATACCGGTGGTCCATTCGTCGAAGTGCGCGAGCACTTTTTTCTCTTCAACTTTGAGGAATTCGGTCAAGGCTTTGATTACAATGGCCGAAGCGATCGAGAAGATACATGACTCATCATAGTCGCCGTAAGCGTGGAGGGAATCGACACCATATTTTTCCCACATCTCCGCATATACCTCGTCTGTGTGCCGGCCGGTTTCGCCGGGCTTGACGAGAATCACAATGGGGGAGCCGGGGATATCCCACCTTCCGGTGCGGATTGTGACACCCCAGGGCAGTTTCAATTTTGATGAGGCATTTTTAAGTAGTGTCTTTTTCTCTTTGAAGTAGGGTGAAGGATTATTCTCTGACCAAACATCGGGCCCTATGAATATTAACGAATCACCGAACTGCTCCTTGAGCTGGCGGGCCTTGGTGGAGAGCACCGCGTAGATGCCGCCAATCTTGTTGCAGACTTCCCAACTTGTCTCGAACAGCAGACCTATATCCGAAGGGAGCATGGCCGCATTCTGGTTTTGGGAAACTTTTTGATCTTTTTTATTACTCATTAATATATATATATATCTAATTCGATTCTATAACCTTTCTTTCTCTGTGAATAACATGAAAATCAGAGTTCAATCAGAATTGTGATGCAAAAATAATAAAAATGAATTCATGTTGCAAAAATTTTGGCAATAAAATATGTTAAAAGGTGTAATAAATAGCACAATATAAAATACGGGGCAATATAAAGCATCTATTTATTAAATTTAAGGCAATATGATGCACCGGTCTCTTACAATTTATCCGACTTTTAATCTAAAAATTCCAACTTTAGTGTAATATCTTGAATATTGAGGATGCTTAAGTGAGTTATTAAGGAATAGGAAGAAAGCCGGAGGCATGATATAATTGTTAACCCCACACTCCCTCGCAATGCTCGGTCGTATGGGGTTAACAATTATCTCGCCACTCCGTGGCTCTGACGCACAGAGACGGGTGGATGATATTCCTTTTTTAGAAGGGGAGATCGTCGCTGTCTGATGATCCGAAAGGATCTGCGCTTGCAGCCGGAGCGGCACCGAAGGGATTCTGAGCCGGCGCACCGCCGAACTGCTGTGCGGGCTGCTGGGGAGCCTGCTGTGTGAAGCCGCCATCCTGAGGACCGTTGGCTACGTTAGTCTCCTGAATGCTGAACGCGCGGAGATCGGTGTACCATCTGCCGTTAAATTCACGGCTTTCCACGTCTACCGACACGCGATAAGTCTTGCCGACCTCAGCTCTGAGAGTGTCGATGCGGTCGCCAAAGATATCAAATTTTGCCTTTCGGGGATACTGGCCGAGAGTTTCGAGCACATAACTTTTCTTTCTCCATACGTTGCCGGCTTTGGAAGTTCCACCTTCTTCGGGAAGATCCATTATGATTTTGCCTTCTATTTCCATATTCTATTTATTGGTGTTAGTTGTCAGTTGTCAGATTTCAGTAGGGACGCGATAAATCGCGTCCGCCTAAACAAAATGTAATTTTTAGCTTATATGACTGCAAATATCGTAGGATATTCGCAGGTCGGCTAAGAGCGAACGTCGGCCGAAGGCCGGTGCGCGGTGCCGTAGGCACTTAGACCGACTGCAAAGTTAATGAAATTAATGAGAAATCACAAATCGGATGCGTGCAGGAGAGGAATTTCTCTTTCGCGGTCGTAGACTTTCTTTCCGGCAACATACGTGGCTTTCACGAGATTATCGGGAGAGAGCGTCTGAAGGATAAAGAGGCGATCAAGAATAAAGTCATTGAATTGCATACGCCATTCCAAAAAGTCGGTGGGTTTCAGGTCGATCACCGCTATGTCGGCTTCATATCCAGGCTCCAGTGAGCCGATTTTATCATCAAGATGAAGCACTTTTGCACCACCCTTAGTAGCCATATAGTAGCTTTTCAGGGCACCGATACTGTGCTTTTTGAGCATCGCTACTTTGTAAGCCTCGTTGAGCTGGCGGATAAGTGAGAAATTTGTGCCGGCTCCCACGTCAGTACCGACGCCAACCTTCACGGGACGGTCATTCCGGATGGCTTCCCAGATCTTAAACATCCCGTCGCCGAGGAAGAGGTTTGACGAGGGGCAATGGGCTATGCCACAGTCATAATCGTGTAGTATCTGCCATTCCTCTTCTTTCACCAGACAGCAGTGTGCGAAAACCGAGCGATTGCCTAACAGATTGAAACGCTTGTAGATATCGGTATAATTCTCAGCTTCAGGATAAAGAGACAAAGCCCATTCGATCTCATCGTCGGCCTCGTCGAGATGAGTGTGCATATATACACCTTTGTCAAGGTTATCCTGATACAGACACCCTGCCAATTCAAGTTGTCGCGGTGTGCTTGTCGGGGCGAAACGCGGAATCACGGCATAAAGCTGTCGTCCTCGGCCGTGCCACTTCTTCAACAGTTCCGCGGCTTGTTCCACCGATTCCTCCGCCGATTTGTCGGCAAGGTATTCAGGTAGATTGCGGTCCTGCAACACTTTGCCTGTGATCAGGCGGGTGTTGTAACGCTCCGATTCCTCGAAAAGGGCATCGACCGAGCACGGAAAAGTGGTGGAGAAAACGTTGGCTGTTGTTGTGCCCTGACGCAGAATCTGCCCCATGAACAGGGCTGCTACAGATTTTGCGAATTCCGGGTCACGAAATTTACTTTCCGTGGGGAATGTGTATTGGTTCAGCCATTTGAGCAACGTATCGCCAAACGATCCTATCATCGGCGACTGCACATAATGCACGTGTGTATCAATCATTCCGGGCATTATCACCGAGTCCTTATATATCTCTATATCTTTAAGGTCAGGATACAATGGAGCGATGGCGGAATACTCGCCGGCAGCGAGTATGATTCCGTCTTGAATCACCACCAATCCATCCTCGAAATAATCATAGCATAGGCTTTCATCCTCAACGAGAAAGGGATCTTCATGGAATGTAATCATCTGTCCGCGCAACCCTTTGAGGTTTCCGCCATCCGGTCTATAGGGAATATATGTCTTCATAAGTAATTAATAATTCACGGTAATTTATATATTAAACAAAAAATGCGGTGAATTTTTCTTAACTTAGGGTTAGTTTTTTCTTTAATCCTGTGTCTATCGGGTGTATGACTGACCGAAAACACATAGAACGACTGTTCCGCGAGAACTATTCCGCGATGTATCGTCTTGCCGCCATCCTGCTGAAAGACGATGCTTCGGCGCGCGATGTTGTGCATGATGTGTTCGCCGTGCTCCTCAGGACTGAAATGGAAACTGAGGTCGGCGCTGGCTACCTCATGCGTGCGGTCAGGAACCGATGTCTCAATCTGTTGCGCGATATGCCGCTGACCACAGGCGTGGAGCGATTGATTAACGCCGATATGATTGCCGCCGATGAGGATGATGTATTAAACCGCGAGGAATCACTGACGAGGCTATCGAAAATCATTCGTGAAGAACTCCCGCCTCAATGCTCCCGCGTGATGCTGATGCGCTATGAAGATGGGATGCAGTATCAGCAGATCGCAGAGCAACTCGGGATAAGCAAAGTAGCGGTTTATAAGCATCTGAAAAACGGACTCGATATTATTAGAAGAAAACTAACTGAATAGACTGGATTATGGAGAAATTTATGAAAGCTGTCGATTTGGCAGATCATCCCGAGAATTATACCGCTGAAGAGATTCGGCTCATTCTTGAAGACGCAGAGATCAGAGAAGCATATAATGCTATCTGCGATGCAGAGAGTGCCCTGAATCTCCCTGCCGATCCCACATCGGAAGAGATTGACAGAGAATGGGAACGGCTTGAGCAAACCCTTAAAACTGAAAAACGGAAGGGATTCCGATGGATAAACCATTTCAACCGACGGGCTGCCGTAATCGGGGGCGTGGTTACCATTTCCCTTGTTGCTATGGCGATTGGCGGTGTGATACTCCGCAAGCATGATGACACCTCAGCCAAGAAGCTAACCATAGAATCACCCGTAATGGCTCCGACTGCAATGGCAACAGGGGTTGCCGCATCCGATACGGTTGCACAAGAGGAAATTGAGGAAACCAAGGTGTTTGAGAATGAGACGTTGACAAATATCCTTGATGAAATGTCGCGGCATTACGGTTTTAAGGTGAGAATTCTTAACGGCGACGTAGCCGGTCTAAGGCTCTATTTCCGTTGGGATCCGGCTGACGATGTAGCCGACGTTGTCCGTCAGCTTAACAACTTCGAGAGAATCAACATAGTGCTTGGCAACAATATCCTAACCGTAAAATGATGAGCCTTATGAAGAATATTCTAACTTTACTGTTGCTCCTTATCACTACGCAGTTAGGATTTGCTGCCACGAACAAGGACTACCTCGGAATGCAGTTGGCCGATGCGTTGGTGAATTATAGCAGAAACAATCCCGACGCCAAACTGAATTTTATATATGATGAGCTCGAGCATTACAAGGTGAAAGGGCGAATTCGGTCGGAAAATCCGGCAGAGGCCATCCGAGAATTAGTGGCTCTTAACCCTGTCAAGGTCACAGAATCCACCGATGGAATCTATATTGAGGCGATGCAGAAAGGGAAATACCGATATTCGGGTCGCACTGTCAGTGCCCTCACCGGCGAACCTGTGGACTATGCCTCCGTGGTGCTTCTCAATCCTAAAGATTCCACTGTGATAACTTACGGTATATCTGACGGCGGTGGTTATTTCTCGATTCCTTGCGACCGTAAGGATGTGATAGCCAAGTTCTCGAGCGTAGGTTATAAGACGCTTTACAAGTCCTCACCTTCATTTTCGATGGGGAATGTAAGGCTTAACCAATCGGCAGTTAAGCTGAATCAAATCACTGCTACGGCAGAATCGCAGTATGCCCTGAGAGACCGCCTCGTCTTCATCCCGTCAGGACGTGAGAAAAAAGCGGCTATCGGAGGGGTTGACTTATTGCGCTTTATGGCCATTCCTTCGATAATGGTTAATCCGATGGATAAGTCGGTAACTACGATTAGTGGTGAAGGTGTCGCACTCTTTATCGACAATGTAAAGGCTTCGGAAGAAGATGTTAAGAATATGCGTCCGGAAAATGTAAAGAAGGTGGAGGTGCTTGATTATCCGGCAGATCCACGGTTTGAAGGTGTGCCGCACGCAATCAATTTCGTAATGGTGAAATATGAGTACGGCGGTTATACCAAACTCGCCGGCAGGGAGTCTATGGAATTCCGTAACGGAAGCTATGCTGTAAGTTCACGTTTCACATATAAGAAGATCACCTACGATATTTATACCGGTTACGACCATCAATCTTCAAATAAAGATTATGCCAATCAGGAATCATCATATAACTTTACGGATGGAATAATTACCAGCACCAAAGAGAATCTCCTTACCGATTCCCGACAGCAAGTAGGATATGTTACCGCCCGTGTTAACTATGTGTCTGACAAGGCAATGATTTCCAACAAGGTATCGCTTAGGAAGGAACTTTCGCCCGGAACGACACAATCATATCTCAACACATATGCTCCCCCGATCTATCCTGCCGGAGTTTCGGAAAATTTAAGGTCAGGTTCATCTCTCAGCCCTTCGTGGGGTGGTAATTATCAGTTGACATTGCCGAAGTCGTTCAGTATGATAATAACACCCTCGGCCACTTATTCGCGCAATCATAGCAACACTCATTTCTCGGAAGATGGAATCACTAATATCAGCAATGTTACAGAAGACGCATGGCGAGCAAGTATCGGGGTGGGTTTAAGTAAATCGTGGGGAAGAAATTCTGTAACGCTCTCTGTTAACGGAGAACTCGCTGATAATAAACTTGATTATAGCGGCAGTAATCCTGATAATATCCATTATTTTTATGAAGCTATCGGTGCGTTTGTAAGAGGGAGTTTTAATTTCGGCATATTGCAGCTTCAACCATCCGCTAAATTCTTTTTCAGCAAAACGAAATTTGGTTCTGAAAAATATTATCAGCCCCTTCCGGGATATTATATTTCCGGAAGCCTGAATTTCAGCCACAAGCATCAGTTGGGATTCTCTTCCGAAATGAGCAACTGGACAGTGGGAGCCGCTCAACGGAGTCCCAATATTGTGGTCTACGACCTGCTGAATGCCGTGAAAGGTAATCCGAGTCTCAAGACCTGGCTTTATAATTCCGCCAATATTAATTACACTTGGCTGCCTACACAGACTTTAAATATCAGTGCCTATGGCTCATATACGCGCCACACCAAGCCGTTAAGATATGTGTATACGCCGACAGACATCAACCGACGTGAGATGATGCTGCGCAGTGCCGTGAAGGATGGTTATTTTCAGATAATTAAGGGAGGAGTATCCGGGACTTATCGATTGCTTGACAATTCACTTGTATTTAACGGAGGTGCCGGAATTTCGGGCTATCGCATAGGAGGAATGCAACGTTACGGTTTAACCGCGGCTGAATACTATTTGTCGGCCGTATATTATTTCAAAAACTTCTATTTCAACGGATATTATAGCAGCAACAAGAAGTTGGCTAATGAAAACACCCGACGTATAAGCACTCCATCTTTTTACGGAGTTTGTGCGGGATGGTCGAAATTCGGCTTGAATGTTGATGTGCAATTTGACAATTTCTTCCGGTCTACATATCATTACGGTTACACATTGATGTCTCACAATAATTTTAGTTCGCGCGCCGACCAGTTCAGCCTTGGTTATCACCGCAGGGCATGGCTCAACATTGCCTATACCTTCTCATACGGCAAGAAGGTACGCGAAGAGCGCCTCGACAAAGGTTCCTCCGTCTCCTCCGGCATCGTGCGATAGTAGCGGAGCACACTCCGCTAAGAATGAAGTATAAAGAATGAAGTATAAAGTATAAAGTATATAGTATATAGTATAAAGTAGGGACGCGATACATCGCGTCCGCAGAGATAGTAGGGTCGCGGCATACCGCGACCGCCTCAAACCATTGAGACAAACACCTCCGACAAACCTGCTCCGCCTAATTACCATTAACTATTAACCATTAACTTTTAACTTTAACCCTTAACCAAAGAGATCGAGATAAGTTATATAAAAATGATTCCGAGGCGCATTCGTAGCGCCTCGGAATATCAAGTTTTCTATAATTCAATAGGGGATTAGAACATGTGGAGAGCTACGTCTGTGAGCCAGATCCATAGAGGGCAGAAGCCTATGAAGAGAATCACACTCAGGGTCAGTGAAGACGTACCGGTAGCAACATAAGTGTCGTTTTCGTCGGCAATGATGATTCCGGAGAATGCCGGCGGAAGTGCAGCAGCGACAACAAGCATCTTAAGATTTGACGGATCCATGTGGAAGAGCATACCCAAGATAAGCACTACGAGCGGCATTACAATCATCTTCATGATCGAACCGAGAACCACCTGCCAGTTGAAAGTGAACTTGATGGCGGAAAGTGTGATACCGGCTGAGAACACTGCCATTGAGGCGTTGGCTTTGGCGATAAGGTCGAACGACGGACTCAGCCATGCCGGCCATTTAAGACCGCAGAGCACGAGGATTACGGCCAAGATAGGAGCCCAGGCCACAGGCTGTGCCAATGCGTGAAGCACCGGTTTCAGAGGATTCTGCTTTTTGGCGTTGGGGTTCTGTTTCGCAAGCGAGGCGTTCATAAGTGATAGACCCACCGGGATACCGACTGCATTCACAACGATTCCGACGATTGCGACTACCAATGCCACTGCGGGCAGACCTACTGTAGAGTCAAATATAGGCTCAAGCACGGCAAATCCGAGGAAGCCGATTGTAGGCGAACCACTGATCAATGCCGAGACGGCAGCGTCGGCGCCCGTGTTCTTCTTGAAGCAGTATTTAAACACGAAGTAAACAAGCATAAAGCACCCCATGATGCCTATAAGCGAGACGAGTGTGAGCTTAAGGTCTTTGGCAAGATCTTCGCGACTTGCCGTAACGATTGAAACGAAGAGGGCGGCAGGCAACGCGTAATCGAGCACTACTTTATTGAATTTCTTGGCATCATCACCCGAGAATATTCCTTTCTTTCCGGATATGAACCCGGCAAGCATTACCACTACAATCGGAACTATAGCGTATAATATAATGTGCATCATATTGCTCATAACTTTCAATTTTTAAGTTATTAGTTAATGGTTAATAATTAATGGTCGGGTAGTTAATAGTTAACGGGGAATAATCACCATTAACTATTAACTTATAACCATTAACCTTTTATACGGTATAGTCGATAAGAGGTGTGGGGTTCAGGTAACCGATGTGGCCGCTCTCCTTGCCGGAATCGGCTGAGAGCTGGACATCGATCAGACAAGGCTGTTTAGACGCGATTGCCTCGGTGAGGGCTGTTGAAAGCTCTTCGGGGGTGGTGACATAATATGTCTTGGCTCCGAAGGCATCGCCGAGCTTGTCGTAACGTGCGTGGATATCAAGAGTGGTAGGAGCGGGGGCATTCTTTCCTGAAGGATCTACACCGATACCGTTGTAGATACCGCCATTGTTGAAGATCACCACTGTGCAGGGGAGTTTATAGCGGCATATGGTGGCGAAGTCCATGCCGGAGAATCCGAATGCGGAGTCACCTTCGATGGCTACGACGCTCTTGCCGGTTGCAACGGCTGCACCGATCGTGGAGCCCATACCCATACCCATGATTGACCACGATGCGCAGTCGATGCGATGACGCGGGAGAACCATATCGATGGTGTCGCGGGTATCGTCAAGCGTGTTGGCACCCTCATTCACGAGGATCACATCAGGATTCTTGGCGAGAACCGGTTTGATTGCGCTCAGAGCTGTCCAGTGAGTCATCGGCATCTGAGTTGAGGCGTTCTTAAGTCTTTCCTCAAACTTGGCGTTTTTCTCTTTGCTTTCAGCCTGCAGAGAGGGAACCCACTGTGGGTCGGTCTGCATTGTCTTACCCTTCATGCCTGAGAGGATAGCGTCGAGTGACAAACCGAGGTCACCGATTACCGGGCAAGCGATAGGAACGTTGCGATCGATCTCCTGAGGCTCGACATCGAGCTGGATAAACTTAACGTTAGGATTCCATTTCCCTTTACCGAACGAGAGCATCCAGTTGATACGCGCTCCGACCACCATCACTACGTCGGCATCCTCCATAATGGTGCTTCTGCATGAAAGTGCGCTCAGATCGCCGTTGTCGGGAAGAACACCCTTGGCCATTGACATTGCAAGATAAGGAATCTTGTAGGTATCTACCAATTCCTTAAGCTGGTTTTCAACCTGAGCGTAAGCGGCGCCCTTACCGAGAAGGAGGGCAGGTTTCTTAGCGGTTGAAAGGAGCTCAACGGCTTTGCTTACAGCATCCTCGTTCGGGCGAACGGGTGTGTAGATATCCACCGGAGTATAGAAAAGCTTCTCAGCGTCTTCACGATTCATTATCTCACCGAGGGCCGGAGTCGTCATATCGATGTAAACACCACCGGGACGGCCGCTGACCGCCGCACGATAAGCGCGGGCCACTGCCGACGGAATATCTTTTGCATAGCTGCAACGGAAAGCTGCCTTAACGAACGGACGGGCTGCGTTGAGCTGGTCGAGCTGTTCGTAAGTGCCGACGTTCATATCGACCATAGTAGGGTCTGATGCACCCGAGATCTGAATCATAGGATAGCAGTTCACTGTGGCATTTGTTGTAGCGGTAAGACCGTTGAGAAATCCGAGTGAAGAGACTGTCAGGAGCACACCCGGCTGACGGGTAAGGAATCCGTGAGTAGCGGCAGCCATACCGGCCTGCTGCTCAAAACGGAAACCGTAATAGTTCATTCCGATCTTCTGCATTGCGTAAGCGACTTCGGTTACAGGAATGCCGACAAGTCCGTAAACATCCATAAGTCCGAGACGGCGGAGTGATTCAGCAAGAATATACATACCTGTCACCTGCTCAGGGAATTTAGGAGCTTCTGCCGTCTTATTGTCGGTGGAGGTAGTTGTGGTTGTGTTAGCCATAGTTTTAATGTTTTTATAAGAAGGGCCGGGATTCACTGGCGATCGCCACGGACCCCGGCTCCTTTTCGGTTAATTTATAATCTTAAATTTTTAAATTAGTGAGAAGTAAGAGGTGAGAAGAAATGTATTACTTCATACTTGATACTTCATACTTTCAAAAGTAATGCTCGGTATTACTTTTGATTACATTTGGCCGTCGGCAAGAGGTTCGGTCGTACCGTTCTTGGCGAACTCAGCCTGCTGCTCTGCGGTGTAACCGAGGCTTGTAAGGATCTCCTCGTTGTTGCCGCCAAGTGTAGGAGCAGGACCGTAAGTAGGCTGGTAGTTGCTCATGGTGAACGGACATCCGACAGTCACGAACTCACCGATTTCACCACCCTGATTGATGCGGACAAGTGTGTTGCCATCATAGAGCGACTCATCTGTCATGATCTCCTTAGTTGAGAGCACCGGTCCGACAGGAACTCCGGCAGGGCCGAGGATTTCAGTAACCTCATATTTGGTCTTGTCAGCGGTCCATTCGCCGATTCTCTTATAGATCGCCTGTTTGTTGCGGTCGCGGGCATCGGCAGTGTTGAAGTCAGGATTGGTAAGCCAGTCCTCGAATCCCATAGCCTTGCAGGCAGCCTCGAAATCCTTGGCACCGCGCTGAAGGATGATGTAGACGTAGTTGTTGGCATCAACCTCGGAATCGTAACCACCGGCAGGTTTACATTTGTAGGTCCAACCAAGAACACCACCACCTTCGATGTTACCTGAACGGGGAACGCAATCACCGAATTTACCGTCAGGATATTGCGGGAACTGAGTAAGATAACCGATCTTGTCGAGTGTAAGCTGGTCGCGGGTCTTGATACGGCAGAGGTTCAGGCACGCATTGTGCATTGACTGGTAAACGTAGCATCCTTCGCCGGTATTGTTACGCTGCTGAAGAGCGGCGAGAAGACCGATAAGAAGGTGCATACCGGTGTTTGAGTCACCAAGCGCTGCGCCTGACTGAGTCGGAATGTTGTAGTCGCCGTCGAACCAACCTGTAGTTGAAGCGGCCGCTGCCGTAACTTGTGCGATAGGCTCGTATGCCTTAAGGTTTGCGTATTTTGAAGATAAAGGGAATCCCTTGATTGTGCCGTAGATACACTTAGGATTGAGCTTGTGAACTTCTTCCCAGCTGAAACCGAGCTTATCCATTGCACCCGGGTGGAGGTTTTCAACGAAGATATCGCACTCCTGAATAAGTTTGGTAAGAATAGCCTTTCCGTCGGGAGTCTTGGCATCGAGGGTGAGAGATTTCTTATCGCTGTTAAGCTGGAGGTAATAATAGCTCGGGAGATCGGGGTTGAACTGAAGTTCCTTACGGGTTGCATCACCTACACCGGGGCGCTCGATTTTGATTACATCCGCGCCAAGCCAGGCGAGCATCTGAGTACATGAAGGACCTGACTGAACTTCTGTAAAGTCTACTACTTTAATGCCTTTCAAAGGGGCATTTGCTGCTGTGTTATTCATAATAATGTAAATTTAATACTATCAATTAAGATTATTTTATTATTAAAACACTCTAAATCATTTTAAGTTTAGATGAAACATGATAAAAAATAAGAGAACTACAGTTTTTTTAACGATTGGCGCGGAGCAGAAAAAGAAGCGGTGCGGAGAATCTGAAGTTCTCCGCACCGGCCGAAAGGTTATATTACATTAATAATATAGCAAGATTTGGTTAGGTTAGACAATATTAGTGTCAGACCGTCGCTTTATCAGTCTTCAGTCTGAGTAGCAGCGTATTCTTTGAGAAGTTTCTCCTGCACATCAGAGGGAACGAGCTCGTAGCTTGCGAAATCGAGCGTGAACGAGCCATGACCGCCGGTGATCGAGCTGAGAGAGGTGGAGTAAGATGCCATCTCTTTCAACGGAACCTTAGCCGACAGTTTCTCGATGCCGTTATCCGATTCCATACCCATAATGATTGCGCGGCGTCCCTGAAGATCGCTCATCACATCGCCCATAGTATCGCCAGGGGTCAGCACCTCAACGTCATACACAGGTTCGAGAATCTTAGGATTAGCCTCGCGGAATGCCTGAGAGAATGCGTTGCGGCCTGCCAGACGGAATGAGATTTCGTTGGAGTCTACCGGGTGCATCTTACCGTCGTAGATCATTACGCGCACGTCGCGGGCGTAAGAACCGGTGAGAGGTCCTTGCTCCATGCGGTCCATAAGACCTTTGACGATGGCCGGGATGAAGCGAGCGTCGATAGCACCGCCGACGATGCAGTTGTAAACCACCAGTTTGCCGCCCCATTCCAATGGGATTTCCTGCTTATCGCGGACGTTGAGCTTGAACTCCTGGTTGCCGAATTTGTAGGTATCCGGTTCGGGCATACCCTCTGCGTAAGGTTCGATAATGAGGTGAACTTCACCGAACTGGCCGGAGCCGCCCGACTGTTTCTTATGACGGTAATCGGCTCGTGCGGCCTTTGTTATTGTTTCGCGATAGGGGATTTTCTGCTCTATGAATTCGATGGGAAGCTTATCGTTGTTCTCGATGCGCCATTTGAGTGTGCGGAGATGGAATTCACCCTGACCTTTTACGAGGGTCTGTTTCAGCTCCTTACTTTGCTCAACAACCCAAGTGGGATCCTCTGCGTGCATACGGGTGAGGATAGATGCGAGTTTTTCGGAGTCAGCCTCGTTGACCGGACGGATAGCGCGGATATATTTCGGCTGGGGATATTTGATGAAGTCGAATCTGTATTCGCAACCTTTGGCATCGAGAGTGTTGCCGGTGCGCACGTCTTTAAGTTTCACGGCTGCACCGATATCGCCGGCCTCAAGAGCCTCGATCGGAGTGCGGAGCTGGCCGCAGACTGTGAAGATCTGAGCAAGACGCTCTTTGCCACCACGCGAGATATTTTCGAGATCATCACCGGCTTTGAGAGTTCCGCTCATCACCTTGAAATAGGAGACTTCGCCGATGTGTGGCTCTACAGATGTCTTAAAGAAGAAGACTGAAAGCGGGCCGTCGGCATCCGGTTTAACTTCAACGCCTGTTGTGGCGCGGGGAGCGGGCATATCGCTTACGAACGGGCAGACGTTGCCGAGGAATTCCATAAGACGGCGAACCCCCATGTCTTTAGCTCCGCTGAGAACGACTACAGGATAGATCGAGCGGTCGATGAGTCCTTTACGGATGCCATCGCGCATCTCATCTTCTGTAAGGCTGCCTTGCTCGAAGAATTTTTCCATCAGGGTCTCATCGTTTTCGGCGGCCGCCTCTACGAGGGTCTGATGAAGTTCGCGAGCTTTCTCCATCTGGTCTTCCGGTATATCTGAGATGGTGGGTGTGCCGCCGTCGGGTCCCCATTCATATTTCTTCATCAGAAGAACATCGATCATAGAGTGGAAGCTGGGACCTGATTCAAGAGGATACTGAATCTGAACCACACGCGGACCGAAATGATCGCGCATCTGCTCCATGACGTTGTCGAAGTCTGCCTTTTCTCCGTCGATCTGGTTGATACCGAAGATTACGGGTTTTTTGAGTTTGGCTGTAGTGCGGAAGATATTCTGAGTGCCTACCTCTACGCCATACTGTGCGTCAACAAGGATAAGACCCATATCGCATACGCCGAGAGCCGTGTATGCGTTGCCAACGAAATCGTCTGCTCCGGGACAGTCAATAATGTTGAGCTTCTTATTGTTGAATTCAGCGTTAAATACTGTTGAGAACACCGAATAACCATATTCCTTTTCAACCGGGAAATAGTCGGAAACAGTGTTTTTTGCATCCACTGAGCCGCGACGTTTTATAACTCCACACTCGAAAATCATAGATTCTGCGAGTGTGGTTTTTCCTGAGCCCTTAGATCCGAGAAGGGCGATGTTTTTGATTTCATTGGTTTTGTAAATCTTCATAATATGAGATTTTAAGTTAAATAGAATACAAGAGTTGAGGTGAGAGAGTAAGCTTTGTGTTGTAAAAGCGAGCGCAATTTAATAAAAAATGTGGAAAAGTGTGAGGATTGAAAGATGTTGTGTAACATAAAAAGATAAAAAACTCACCTCTCCAATGTATTTTGCCTTAAATTTAGTAATTTCGCGGTATGAAGAAGAGAGGCGGAATTTATGTGCATGTGCCGGTGTGCCGACGGAAGTGTCTCTATTGCAGTTTCTACAGCGTAGGGGAGAGATTTGTCGGTGACTGGGCTCATTTTGTCGACGCAATCCTGAGGGAACTGGATTCCCGAATTGATGAGATGAAGGATTGGGATGAGGTCACTATATATATCGGTGGCGGTACTCCTTCGCTAATGTCCCCTCACGAGTTCCAAAGGATGATGAACGGTTTGCGCCAAAGATTGAATCCAAATGCCGAAATTATGGAAGTCACGATTGAGGTTAACCCCGATGATGTGACTGAAGATTTGGCTAAGGCGTGGAAAGCCGCCGGGGTGAATCGGGTCAGTATGGGTGTGCAGAGTCTTGTGGATTCTGAATTGAAGGCTATCGGACGCCGACATGATGCGGTGACGGCGATTAAGGCGAATGAAGTGCTGTCGAAATATTTTGATAATATCAGCCTCGACCTTATTTTCGGGTTGCCGAGCCAGACTCTCGATTCATTAAAAAACACCGTCGAGGGGTTGGTGGCGATGCGCCCGAAGCACATCTCCGCCTATTCATTAATGTATGAGGAGCGGTCGGCATTGACGCGTCTCCGCGATGCAGGCAAGATTGAGGAGACCGACGAGGATGTTACGGTGAAGATGTTTGCACTTATTAATGACATTCTGAGTCGTGATGGTTTCCTGCGTTATGAAATCTCAAACTACTCTCTTCCCGGATTCGAATCGCGACATAATTCCTCTTATTGGCATGGTGTGCCTTACGTCGGTCTGGGCCCGTCGGCGCATAGTTATGACGGTGTGCGGGTGCGTCGTTGGAATGTCGCAGATATCAACGATTATCTCGAAAGAATCGAGAATGAGGGAGAGTATTTTGATTACGAAACTCTCAACGAGGATGAGCTGATCGAGGAACGGATAATGATAGGGTTGAGGAATTCGCAGGGTATAGATCTTCATGAGTTTGAGCTGGATTTCGGTGCGAGTGCGAGAGATAGATTGCTGCGCAAGGCGAGACAGGCCAAACAGGCGGGTAATCTGGAAGAAAATAATGGTTTCTTGCGCCTTACTGATAAGGGAGTTATGATTTCAGATGAAATTATAGTGCAACTTTTTTGACATTAATGAACGAGAATGAAAAATTTTTTGTAATTTTACGCCCGGTTAGAAGATCTGCTCCCCAGATATATGGATTGCAAGAAAAAAGTAAGTTTTACAAAAATGCATGGAGCCGGGAACGATTACGTCTATATAGATGCTACGAAAATCGTCCCTGATAATCTTTCCCTCTTATCACAAAACATCAGCGACCGCCATTTCGGAGTAGGCAGCGACGGACTTGTCGCCATAATGAAATCCGATGTGGCGGATTTTCGTATGCGGATGTTTAATGCTGACGGCTCGGAGGCTGAGATGTGTGGTAATGCATCAAGATGCATCGGTAAATACCTTTATGAGAAAGGGTTGACCGATAAGACCGAAATCTCGCTGGAAACATTAGCCGGTATAAAAATCCTCAAATTGGAAGTTGAGGACGGAGAGGTGAAAACAGTGACTGTCGATATGGGGGAGCCGGTTTTGACACCCGAATTTATACCTGTGATCAGCCAATCTGTGGACGCTATGATCTCGGAGGAGGTGAATGTGGCGGGTAAAAACTATAGAGTCACAGCTGTCAGCATGGGGAATCCTCATGCTGTCATTTTTACTAATAATCTTAGTGACCCCGTTGTGCTTGGCGAAGGCCCGGAGCTTGAGGCTGCCGGCATCTTCCCTAAGAAATCAAACATCGAATTTGTAAAGATAGAGGATCGCAAGCACGTCAGGATGCGTGTGTGGGAGCGCGGCAGCGGCGAAACGCTCGCGTGCGGCACAGGAGCCTGCGCAGTCGCGGTGGCCGGCGTTATCAACGGTCTCACTGACCGACAGATTACGGTCTCGCTGCCGGGCGGTCAGCTTCAGATAAACTGGGATGAGACGTCAAATCATGTTTTTCTTAAAGGAGGCGCGGAGTTTATCGCTGACGGCGAATATTATTGGTCACAATTTCGGAGCGACAGTTGCTCGCAACTGTCGGGTTTATATTCGAAAAGTTGCCTATAAATAAGAAGTAGTAATGAGAATAAACGATAATTTTGAAAAATTGCCGGAAGTGTATCTCTTCTCTGAAGTGGCGCACCGACTCAAGGATTTCAAAGAGAAGAATCCCGAGGCCGATGTGATACGCATGGATATCGGTGATGTCACTCTGCCGTTGCCGAAGTGCGTTACGGATGCGATGCACGTTGCAGTCGACGAGATGGGTACGACCAAAGGTTTCCACGGTTACGGTCCGGAGCAGGGTTATGAATTTCTCCGCGAGGCGATCGCCTTTACGGATTATCGCAGACGATTCATCAATATAAGTGCCGACGAGATTTTTGTAAGCGATGGCGCAAAGAGCGACCTCGGTAATCTCGGTGACATCTATTCTGCCGACAGCATTGTGGCTTTGGCCGACCCCGGTTATCCAGTTTATCTCGACTCTGCTGTTATGTCAGGTCGAGGCGGCGAGTTGCAGAAAGATGGCAGGTGGTCTAACATTCTTTATCTTGACTGCAACGCCGAGAACAGTTTCAAGCCCGCTGTGCCTGAAGCTCATGCCGATATCGTTATTCTTTGTTCACCTGCGAATCCTACGGGTATGGTATTCACCAAAGAGGAGTTGCAGAAATGGGTGGAATATGCACGACGTGAAAAAGCGTTGATAATATTTGATTCCGCATACGAGGCTTATATAAGAGATGAGGAATTGCCACGTTCTATATATGAGATAGACGGTGCGGATGAGGTGGCCATCGAAGTCAGAAGTTTTTCGAAGACTGCCGGATTCACCGGACTGCGTTGCGGCTATACGGTCGTTCCTAAAAGACTGAAAGGTACGGACGCCGACGGGAAAGAGGTAAGCCTTCGCAAACTCTGGAACCGTAGGCAATGCACGAAATTCAACGGCGCAAGCTATGTGGTGCAGCGTGCAGCCGAGGCGTTGTATTCTCCCGAGGGTCGTGAGTTCGTAAAGATGGCTACCGACTATTACCTTGAGAACGCCGGCACGATTCGCGCCCGTATGGTGGAAGCCGGCTATACCGTCTTTGGTGGTACGGATTCACCATACGTTTGGATAAAGGGAAAGAATGGATTAAGCTCATGGGATCTTTTCAATGAGCTATTGGAAAAATATCATATATCCTCCACACCCGGTGTCGGATTCGGCAGTGAAGGAGAGGGATATATCCGCCTGAC
Organism: Muribaculaceae bacterium; assembly: GCA_029071345.1. Lineage (GTDB taxonomy): Bacteria > Bacteroidota > Bacteroidia > Bacteroidales > Muribaculaceae > Lepagella. The sequence continues at coordinate 37,932 of JAIEAO010000066.1, forward strand.
GGGGTTCAACTCCTACGAGAACACCGTCAAGGCAATGGAAAGACTGAAAAAGCCCGAAGCCGGGCGAAACTAAATAATTTATATTATGTCAAATTTAAGATTTAAAAGTGTGGAGGAAGCCTCAAGTCGCAAAGCTGTGAAAGTAGCGCTTCCCGAAGAGAGACCGGAAAAGTATTACGGTGAATTGGTGTTTAACCGTCAGAAGATGTTTGAATATCTGCCTAAAGCCACTTACGAATCCTTAGTGAAGGCCATCGATAACCGCGAACCCCTTAGCAGGGAGGTTGCCGACAGCATCGCAGAGGGTATGAAGCGTTGGGCGATCGAAAACGGCGCACGCCATTACACTCACTGGTTTCATCCTCTCACAGGCAGCACTGCCGAAAAACATGATGCCTTCGTGGAGCACGACGGCAAAGGGGGAGTGGTAGAGAAATTCAGCGGCAAACTGCTCGTACAGCAGGAGCCTGATGCCTCAAGCTTCCCTAACGGTGGTATCCGCAACACTTTCGAGGCCCGCGGTTATTCTGCTTGGGATATCTCTTCACCGGCATTCATCATCGGCAATACACTCTGTATTCCGACCGTCTTCATCTCCTACACCGGCGAGAGCCTTGACTATAAGACCCCGTTGCTGCGTTCGCTTAACAGTATCGACAAAGCAGCCACTAAGGTTGCGAAGATTTTCGATCCTGAAGTTAAGCACGTGGAATGCTTCTTGGGTTGGGAACAGGAGTATTTCCTTGTTGATGAATCTTTGTTCGCAGCACGTCCCGACCTTGTGATGACAGGCCGCACGCTTATGGGTCATGAATCTGCCAAGAACCAGCAGCTTGAGGATCACTATTTCGGTTCGATACCCAGTCGCGTCGAGGCATTTATGCTTGATCTCGAAACTGAGTGTCACAAACTCGGTATTCCGGCCAAGACCCGTCACAACGAGGTGGCTCCCAATCAGTTTGAGCTGGCTCCGATCTTCGAGGAGTGCAACCTTGCCAACGACCACAACCTGTTGCTGATGTCTGTAATGGAGGAGGTTGCGAAGCGTCATAACTTCCGCGTGCTTCTGCACGAAAAACCGTTTGCTGGCATCAACGGTAGCGGTAAACATAACAACTGGAGCCTCGGCACAGACCGCGGCGAGATGCTCTTCTCACCCGGTAAGACCCCGATGGAAAACCTCCGATTCGTGACTTTCATCGCCAACGTGATGGCGGCAGTTCACAAGCACAACGCACTGCTTAAGGCTTCAATCATCAACGCCACCAACGCCCACCGTCTCGGCGCCAATGAGGCACCCCCGGCAATCATCTCGATGTTCCTCGGTTCGCAGGTTTCTGCGCTGCTCGATACCGTTGAGAACGCTGATGCCGACGAGAACATCATGGTGAAAGGTAAAGAGGGTATGAAGCTCGACGTGGCTCAGATTCCGGAACTGATGATCGATAACACTGACCGCAACCGCACAAGCCCCTTCGCCTTCACCGGCAACCGTTTTGAATATCGTGCCGTTGGTTCGTCGGCTAACTGTGCCTCAGCTCTTATCGCCCTCAATGCTGCCGTGGCTAATCAGC
>JAIEAO010000067.1 GCA_029071345.1 Muribaculaceae bacterium
GCTTCAAGATGGGCTTGAACCAACGACCCCCTGATTAACAGTCAGGTGCTCTAACCAACTGAGCTATTGAAGCATTTCCAAGTTCAAATCCTTGCGGATTATCACCATGTCTTCGAGGTTTTCTCTAAGACGATGCAAAATTATAAAATCTTTTGTTAACCTCCAAATTTATTACATCTTTTTTTTCATTATTTTTATTAAATGCTGTTTCATGGGCATATAGAGGTCGATATTATTCGATATAAAAAGGGGAGGATTGTGAACTAACCCTGAATTGGGCGCATTAAATGTAATTACTTCAGAAACCTGTGAGTAAAATCGAGCTGATTAAAATGAACTTTTCTCTCTGATATATCCTTATATAGATATATTATTGACTAAAACAAGACGATATGAAAAGAATTTTATTTCTCCTCGCATTGGTGACATCCATGTTTGTGGCTTCAGCCCGCGACTCTTATTCATACGATGTCAACACTCTCCCGGTGGCTGCGCGCACTATTCTCAAGAGCAACTTTAAGGCTAAAGTTAATCATATCAAGATCGATAAAGGCCTCGGTAGGGTCAGCGAATATGATGTTGTGCTCACTGATGGATCGGAGATCACTTTTGACCGCGCCGGAAACTGGAAAGAAGTTGAAGTGGCCCGCACATCTTCCGTGCCTAAAGGGTTGGTTCCTGCTGCTATCGCAACTTATGTGAAGCAGAACCAGTCTAAAGCCAATATCGTTGGTATTGAGAAAGAGCATCGTGGCTACACCGTTGAGCTTTCCAATGGCATCGAGATGAAGTTTAATTCGGATGGCAAATTTTTGCGTTATGATGACTGAGCTGTCATCTGACACCTGAAGACTACACTCCGGCATGGGTGAGAATCCCCGTGTCGGAGTTAATTATTATACACTATCAACTTATCTATAAAAACAATGCGCCAGATTATCAATCATTTCACAGATGATGACCTCTATAAATTCACGATGTGTTGCGCGGTTATCGACAATTTTCCGCGCACGCAGGTGAAATATAAGTTTACCGATCGCAATAACACTGTCTATCCTCCCGGATTCGCAGAGGCATTGCGCGAACAGATAGCGATGTTGGAAAATGTGGTGATCACGGAAGAGGAAATATCGTTCTTGCGTCGGAAGTGCAGTTATATTCCGGCTTGGTTTTGCAGTTTCCTCAAAGGATTCCGCTACGACCGACGTTGGGTCACGGTGGAGCAGGATGCCGAGGGGCATCTGAGTGTGGAGTTTGAAGGATGCTGGAGCAACACCATTCTTCTCGAAGTCAAGGTGCTATCGATAATTTCGGAACTGTATTACATCATGACCGGCGAGGCCGACGCGGCAGACTACGGGGATTATTACCGCCGTTCGTGGGATAAGGCAGCACGGATGATTGAAGCAGGGTGCACGTTCAGCGACATGGGCACCCGCCGCCGCTTATCTTTCAAAGCTCAGGATGTTGCAGTAAAGGCAATGAAAGATTGCTCCCGGGCCGGTAAAGGTGCCGGATGTTTCGCCGGCACAAGCAACGTCTATCTCGCGATGAAATATGATCTCACTCCGATCGGCACAATGGCTCATGAACTGATATGCGCCATAGCCGGGATGTATGGTCCGCAGATGGCCAATCATCTTGCCATGAATGTTTGGGCGAAGACTTACCGCGGAGCGTTGGGAACGTTTCTCTATGACACCTACGGATGGCGGATTTTCAGTCTCAATTTCTCGGAAGACTATGCCAATATGTTCAAGGGTTTGAGGGTAGACAGCGGTGACAATTTCGAGCAACTCGATCTCATCGTGGAGAAATACAAGAGCCTGAATATTGACCCGGCTACAAAGCAGGTGATATTCAGCAATGCCCTTGATGTGGAGCGCGCGATAGCGATTCAGCGGTATGCGCAAGGGAAATGTATCCCTTCGTTTGGAATCGGCACACATTTTACCAATGATTTCCCCAATATTAAACCCCGCAACATCGTTATTAAGTTAGTGGCTGTCAAGATCACCGAGTCTTGGCCGTTCTATTCCGACACCTGCAAGATGAGCGAGGACAAGGGTAAATACTCGGGTAGTCCCGCCACAGTAGCCAGATTCTTGGAGGATCTTCATCTTGCTGTGCCTGAAGAACTTAAAAGAATTAATAATTAATAATTTAGATAAACTATCACATCATGAAAAATTCCAAGTATCTGATCATTCTCCTCGCCGTTGCGCTCCTCTTCGTTTGCTACCGATGGGCTTATTCATCATCAGATGCACCCGAAGCGACAGAGCCAACAGAAAACGCTACAATTCACGATATTATGACGCGCTCCAGCGTGCGTAGCTATACTGATCAGCCCGTGGAAGAGGCAACGCTTGATACGCTGCTCCGTTGCGCTATGGCGGCTCCTACGGCGGTAAACAAGCAGCCTTGGCGTTTCGTGGTTATCAACGAGCGTGCGATGCTCGACACCATCAGCGTTCGCTTCAAAAGTATGGGGATGGCTGCCGAGGCTCCTGTGGCTGTAGTGCTGTGTGGCGACATGGAGAGTGCGTTGGAGGGTGAAGGGCGTGAATACTGGGTGCAGGATGTTTCTGCCTCTTCCGAAAATCTTCTCTTGGCTGCTCATGCGCTCGGTTTGGGAGCCGTATGGTGCGGAATCTACCCAATCAGCGAGAGGGTGAAAGAATTCTCGGAAATGCTTGAGTTGCCCCAAAACATCATTCCGATGGCCTGTGTCTGTATCGGCTACCCCTCTGGCGACCCGACTCCCAAAGATAAATGGAAACCCGAAAACATCCGTTACAATCGCTGGAATTAAGTTGAGTGTTGAGGGATGAAGCCACGGAGTGGCGAGGTCATTGTTAACCGTGCATGACCGGAGGGAGTGCACGGAAAAAAGTGGTGTATAATATTCGGAGTCGCGGAGCGACGATGTTGTGATAAGCCTCATTCATGACATCATGCCTCCGGCACTCCGATTTTATTTTTGTATCCTAACCCCACACTCCCTCACTTTGTTCGGTCATGTGGGGTTAACCACAATCACGCCGTTCCACGGCTCCGACTAATTTCAAGGATTCATAGAGTTATCCATAAATTAGTCTTTTTGTATTGTCGAGTTCTTTGCGGAAAATTTTATTGGTGATATGATTGTCAAATACCATATCCACTTTGCGGCCTAACAGATTTTCCATTTCATGTAGGAAATCAAAAAACAGGTCGGCCCAATCCATCTTATTTTTATTTATTTCCTCTTTATCGAATTCGACCGAAAAATCCACATCGCTCTCATCGTTGAACCTATCGGTCAGAATGGAACCGAAAAGATACAGTTTTTTTACCTTATATTTTTTACATAAGGCAAAAATATTTTGAAGGTTAATTTCGATTAATTTCATCTGTGATGGATTGAATTCGGTGCTAAGTTACTAAAATTTTCCAAATAAAAAGAAACCATTGCCGAAAATTGAGTCGGCAATGGTTTCTCTTGTCTTTAAGTGCTCAACTGAGTTTACTCTCCAACTTGGCGGAGCACGCGGTTTTTGAAGCCTTCAGATGAGTATTTGTGCTGCTTCATCACTTCGGGGAGGCCTTTGATGGCTTCGTCGAAGTTCTGGAGGTAGGTCGCTATTCCGGCGGGATTCTCCTGAATGAAGTTGGCGCACTGCGATGCTTTCAGGTAACCTTCGGGAAGCATCTCCATGCTCTCGCCGTTGTTGCACTGCTCTTCTTTGAATTCCGGAGTCAGCTGACGGAATCGGCGGAAAAGACCCTGTTTTCCCTGCAGGTCGGCGGAGTAGGGGGCTGTGTCGCCATATTCGAGAGTAACGTCGATGTCTTTGTTCAAAGGCATTGCCTC
>JAIEAO010000068.1 GCA_029071345.1 Muribaculaceae bacterium
GAATATCTAAGAGATCTCTATACTAATGGAGAATGCAAAGATAAAAAGCATCGTTACAGAATTGATGTAATCAAACGTTATAAACGTGGAATTGATTACTTGAAATGGGCCTCTCGTAAAGAAGACTTGTTTCGAATCAACTCTTTGAATTTTGAGGCCTTAAAGGGAAATAAAACCGGACTATTCTCCATCCGAGTTAATGATCAGTATCGGATAGAATTTACCATGCAAGATACAATTGAAGAGCCGATTCTAACTATCTGCAAAATTGTTGAACTCTCAAATCATTACGATTGATATGATTACATTACAAAGCGTTGCTCCGGATATGATAGCAAACAATCTTACTCCGTTTGAGCCTACCCATCCGGGAGAGCTTATTAAGGATGAACTTGAAGCTAATAATCTTACTCAGGCAAAACTTGCTGAAAGTATTGGTGTCAAGCCTTCTTTTCTCAATGAGATCATCAAAGGTAAAAGAGGTGTTAATACAGAAATGGCCTTACTAATAGAAGCTGCTTTGAATATTCCGGCTGATTTATTGCTTAATCTGCAAAGTGATTATAATATGCAGATGGCAAAATCGAACATATCTTTTATGAAACGTCTTTCCTCAATTCGTAATATTGCAGCGGTATTATAGCAACGCACAGCTATAATAAATTTATCATTATGAAGAAGTTATTATTTCTGCTTATAGCTCCCCTGCTTTCTTTCGTGTTGATTGGCTGTGATAAGGACGATGATGTTAAACCGATTGATTTGCAGCTTCTGGAAGGTGTTTGGGAAGTTGTAGCTGAAGGAGACCAGGATGTGTTTCGAATAGGGTGTTGCCTCGATATTTCAACTGATCCACAAAATAATTTCGGGAGTCTGTCAGGAAACATTACCACTTTCTTCCTTACTGCAACCGATAATAAGATTTACGATAAGGTTTATGGTTGGAGTATTAGTGAGATCGAAAACCACCAACCCTTATTAAATGTGGTATTTTTAGGAGATCTTGACAGTTTAGACCCATCGGAAAGTAGCGTTAATTACAAGATAATAAAGCTTAACGACACCCATATGTGGTGGCAACTTATCGCCGACGGAGATACCCCCATCATAATGTTTAAACGCCACTCAGGCACATCATCCAATTAACCGTCTTTTCCACAAATTTCAGGATATAAAAGGAATCAGATACGGCGACACCTTATGCAATACGCAAGTTTAGCCCACACGTAAATGATTCCTAATTTTTATTTTTAGAGGCACTTTTGAGCACCTCTCTTTACCTTTATTTATCTCAATATCTTTATTTACATCTTTTTCTTTTATTTATCTCAATATCTTTATTTACATCTTTTTCTTTTATTTATCTCAATATCTATGCAGTCACGAGATTCTTAACTATTGGCCAGTTCCTCTTTGAGGAATTGGGCGGTGGGGGTATCGACGAGGGCGACTTGTTCAGGAGTGCCTTCGGCGATTATCTGACCACCGTCGCGTCCTCCGCCCGGACCGAGATCGATTACCCAGTCGGCGCATTTGATTACGTCGAGGTTATGCTCGATCACAACCATCGTATTCCCTTTGTCAGTCAGTTTGTTGATGACTTTCAGAAGCACACGGATATCTTCGAAATGCAATCCTGTTGTCGGTTCGTCAAGGATAAATAGGGTCTTACCTGTGTCTCGTTTCGCAAGTTCGGTAGCTAACTTTACACGCTGGTTCTCACCACCACTGAGAGTGCTCGACGGTTGACCTAATTTTATGTACCCCAACCCTATCTCTTGCAACACCTTGATTTTCTTAACGATCGAAGGTACGTTTTCAAAGAATTCCACCGCTTGGTTAACGGTCATTTCGAGTACGTCAGCGATGGATTTGCCTTTATAGCGCACCTCCAGCGTCTCGCGGTTGTAACGTTTGCCGTGACATTCCTCGCAAGGCACAAGCACGTCAGGAAGGAAATTCATCTCAATAGTACGGTAGCCGTGACCTTTGCAGGTTTCGCAGCGTCCACCGGCTACGTTAAATGAGAATCTTCCCGGCTTATATCCGCGCAGTTTGGAATCCGGGAGCTCAACGAATAGTTTACGGATATCGGCAAAGACTCCGGTATAGGTGGCCGGATTTGAACGTGGAGACTTGCCTAACGGTGACTGGTCCACGGTCACAACTTTGTCGATATTCTCAATCCCTTCTACCGATTTATACGGGAGCGGCTCCTGTAGCGAGCGGTAAAACTTCTTGCTGAGCATCGGATGAAGCGTACCGTTGATCAGCGAGGATTTTCCACTACCGCTTACTCCTGTGACACAGATAAATTTGCCTAACGGCAGCTTGAGGTCTACATTCTTCAGGTTGTGTCCTGTCGCACCTTTGATTTTGAGGTATTTACCGTTACCCTTTCTGCGTTCTTCAGGGATGGCAAGACATTTCTCGCCGTTGAGGTAATCTGCCGTCAACGAATGGGTGGTAAGCATTTCCGCCGGTGTGCCCTGAAACATTACCTCTCCCCCATTTTTTCCTGAGCCGGGGCCAATGTCGATGATATAATCAGCCTCCTTCATGATGTCGCGATCATGCTCGACAACGATGATTGAGTTGCCGGTATCGCGCAGTTGTTTAAGACTGTTAATCAAACGAACATTATCTCTCTGATGGAGACCGATGGAAGGCTCATCAAGAATATAAAGTACATTGACGAGCTGGGAACCGATCTGTGTCGCGAGGCGTATTCGCTGACTCTCCCCTCCGCTGAGGCTTGCGCTGTCGCGGTTGAGCGAGAGGTATTCCAATCCGACATCAAGCAAAAATTTCAGACGACTACGGATCTCTTTGAGAATCTCCTCTGCAACCACTCTCTTAGACTGGTCAAGCCGATTTTCAAGGCCTTGAGTCCATTCGTAGAGTTCGCCGATATCCATGCGCGCTACATCTGCTATGTTTTTGCCATCTATGAAGAAATGCAGTGAAATCTTATTGAGACGCGCACCGTTGCATTCCGGACACACGGCGCGGGAGAAGAACTTCTCACTCCATTTGTTGGCCTCAGAGCCGGCATCTTCATCCTGCTGCATCTCTATATACTTCACCAAACCACCATACGCCCCACTATAATGTGAGGTCGACATGGTTTCATTGCGAATTTCGAGACGGGCATCCGTGCCGTCAAGGATATCATTTATAGCCTCTTGCGGAAGCTGTGCAACAGGTGTTTTCAGATCGCAGCCATACAGTTTACATATAGCCTCAATCTGCCAGAATATCAAAGAATTCTTATATTTGCCCAATGGTACGATGGCACCATCGTAGATAGACTTTGATTTATCCGGGATTACCTTCTCATCGTCAACGAGCGACACAAAACCGAGTCCTTTACATCTGCGGCACGCCCCCTGGGGCGAGTTAAACGAAAAACTATGGGGTGCGGGCTCGGGATAAGAAAGACCGGTTTCAGGGTCCATCAACTGCTGACTGTAATGGCGGATTTCGCCCGTGTCGGAATCGAGCACCATCATCTGCTTGCTACCCTGCTTCAAAGCCGACTCCACAGAGCCGCGCAAACGCTGGATATCGTTGGCAGATGCCTTGATTCTATCCACCACCAACTCTACCGAGTGATTCTGATAGCGGTTTAGTTTCATACCGTATTCGAGATCCTTGAGTTCACCGTCAACACGGACATACAGATATCCTTTCTTACGAAGATTCTCGAACAACTCCTTATAGTGACCTTTACGGTTTTTAACTAACGGTGCAAGAAGATATATTTTCTTTCCCTCATATTGATCAACTATGAGGTCTACGATTTTATCTTTAGTGTATTTCACCATCGGCTGGCCTGACAAATAGCTGCGGGCCTCCCCCATTCTGGCAAAAAGCAGACGGAAGAAGTCGTAGATTTCAGTGGTGGTGCCTATGGTGCTACGCGGATTTTTATTTACAGTTTTCTGCTCAATGCTGATAACCGGGCTGAGTCCTGTAATCTTGTCGACATCCGGACGTTCCAGCGAACCGAGCATATTGCGTGCGTAAGAAGAGAACGTCTCGATATACCGACGTTGCCCTTCTGCAAAAATAGTATCGAATGCCAACGACGACTTACCGCTGCCGCTGAGTCCTGTAATTACACTCAGTGAGTTATGCGGTATCGTGACATCTATGTTTTTCAAATTATGCACCCTTGCGCCATAAACATCTACAGATGTAGAGGCTTCAAGAGATACATTATCTTTTTCCTTATCTATATCTTTCACTTTATATTATTCTTATACAGATAGTTGCGTAATTTATTAAGATACTCTGCGACGGAAATGTAATTTTCGCGCCATTAAGAGTTCTTAGTATCTTAACAAATAGTGTGCCATTATTCCCCTGACGAAGAATTTGAATTGCCGATTTTTCTATATTTAATAATATTTATGTCTCCCCCCTTTTTGTATTTCTTACCGTCTGCCCCTTTGGCCTCTATTACATAATAATATACGCCAGGGTTTACAGTCTTGCCATGAGATGTTCCATCCCATCCTTGTTCCGGACGATCGAAATAAAAAAGCTGACGGCCATTGCGGTCAAAAATCCAGCACTTGAATTCAATTAAAGATCGGTATCCGACTTTCCATACATCATTGACTCCGTCACCATCAGGCGAGAAAGCGTTAGGTATTCTAAGGTCGGATGCACCGATGCCGATTTCGTAAGTTTCACCTTCGACGGTGCAGCTGCCATCGGCATTGCTGCCTACATATCGCACATAATACTTGCCTTCTTCATTGAAAGTGTAATTGAGATCTCGCTCATAAAAACGGTATCGGATATATTCAAAGTTGGGATCATCCGCCATCTGCCATTCATCGTGAATCACACCATCGGTGACATATGCATAGAAAGTAAAATCTGCCGGGGCCGATCCTCCCAGCATTCCACCATCGGAGGCGATCATATTAGATCCCTCATCATCGTTGGCATTCGATTGTACTGCTTCTGTCATTGCATCCAGACCGTTAGCCTGAATCAGATCTGACTCTGCACTCGATGCCATCCCCCAATGTTCCAAAAACTTATCTCCTGTGACCGTTACCGTCGTGTTGCAATAGAATGGAGGATTAATTATGAGCGGATTAGTAAGATTGTCAAATGTTTTGGTCTGTTGCTCCGTATAATATAGTTTCTGGTCATTATCCCAGACCAAATTCTGATAGCTTACTTTAATGTCGCGGTTGAGCGTGCATTGTCTTCCGTTTATCGAGTAATAATGAATTGGTGAGCCCTCACCGTCCGCTTCAATTTTTGTATTTTCACATTCCTGTTGAGGATATGCCGATACAGAGTTGATCTTGAACATTTTATCGGCATAATTCACGAGCCATAAATAATATCTTGTGTTAGCATCACTAAAAATATAACCCGTATCGCCGGCAGGATGGGCAACTTTGATAGATCCATTGCTTACGCTGAAAGCAATATCTTGAGCGTAACCACCTCCCAAATTGCTGAATTTCTGGACTGTAGCTGTATTTACATCCAAGCCGTCAAGGAGCAGGGCTTCGACTTCCGAGACATTATAGACTACCACGACAGCTGTCAGTCCGGTGGAACTTTCCGGAGTCAGGATAATGGCGTCTTTAGAAGTACCTGTCACAGAAACAGTGATGGCATTAGCAGAAAATGGAAAGGATGCCAATAACAGCGATGTGCAAAATATAAGTTTGAATAAAAATGAATTCTTTATAATACGCATATTATGAACTTAGGAAGATATTAAACTCTACTCTCTACAATTATAACCATTATTATCGGTTGAAATTGCATCAACGCATTTTTATTATTTTTTAAGAGCGAAATTTAATGATAATTTTATAAATTTGCGTTTGAAATAATCGACTTTTATGGCACGATTCGACCTCAAAGGTATGGGGGTGGGTTGGTTAACCCGTTGCGGAAAGGATA
>JAIEAO010000069.1 GCA_029071345.1 Muribaculaceae bacterium
ATCTATATGTTATAATAGATTGCAAATTTAACCATAATTTACTATTTTTGCAATTGAATAAAGCCCTAATAATTCTAAGAATTGTCAAAAGAGGGTATAATCATCATGAAAAAACCGATATATTACATATATAATCCGGAGACCGATGATTTTGAACGCGTTTTCCCGTCATTCAAAAGCCGAGCCATCAGCTTTCTTAAAGTGACAGGATTGTCACTACTCATTGGAATCGGCATTTATTTCGTAATTTTCTATGCTTTTGATGCGCCTACAGAAGAGAATCTGCGTAAGGAGAATTCCATATTGAAAAGCAAATACAGCATCCTCAACCGCCGCTTAGATAATTCCTTGAAAGTAATGGCAAATATTCAGGATAGAGATGATAACTTCTATCGAGTGATGATGCAGATGGAACCTCTGGGTTATGGTCAACGCTTTGCCGGCCTTGATAATGAAAAACGATATAACGAACTGCATAATATTCAGGACGCAGGGTTGGTAAGTCTTCTTACACGCCGTCTTGACCTTTTCGAACGTCAGCTTTATGCTCAGAGTCTATCATTCGACCAACTCAAGGAAATGGCTTCAAAGCAGAAAGACAAACTCGCACATATTCCATCAGTAATACCGATAAATATAAAAGATTACACGATGTCTTCCGGCTACGGCTATCGACGTGACCCTATCTATGGAAGTTCAAAATTTCATGAGGGTCTTGATTTCGCGGCCAAGACCGGAACGCCTGTGTTCGCTACTGCCTATGGTAAGGTGTCGGAAGCAGGACGTCACAGCGGATACGGTAATTGTGTGGATATAGATCATGGTTATAACTATGTGACCCGTTATGCTCATCTTAGTGAAATCCTTGTCGCGCCCGGGCAAGAGGTGAAGAGGGGAGAGATGATTGGGAAAGTCGGCTCTACAGGTAAATCAACCGGTCCGCACCTACATTATGAGGTTAGATTTAAGGATGAACCGCAGAATCCCGTCAACTATTATTTTATGGATCTTACTCCTGAAGAGTATGCCGAGATGGTGCAACTTGCTGAAAATGCCGGTCATGTTATGGACTAATTATGGATGAGTTAAATAAGAAATATTATAAGATTAAAGATGTGGCCGAGATACTGAATGTCTCGCCGTCAACATTACGCTATTGGGAGACTGAATTTCCCGAATGTAAACCTCGCCGCAGTAACACCAATATCCGCTATTACAAGCCTGAAGATATCGAGACATTGAAGATAATTCAGTATCTTCTTAAAGTAAAAGGTCTTAAACTGACGGCCGCCAAAGAGCAGTTGCGAACCAATCGCTCAAATATCTCTAACCGTGTTAAAATCATTGATTCACTTACCGAAACCCGCAACACTCTTGAAGGGATGCTCAAAGCCCTCACCAAGCGCCGCTAATAATACAAATATCAATAAATTAGTAAAGTCGCAGATTGCTAAAAATCTGCGACTTTACTAATTTATTGATTATATTATTTTAGACGAAGAAAAGTATGACTATTTGAGCGGCTATCACTCGCATAAACATCGTGAGAGGGTAAACTGTGGAGTATGCTACCGCAGGGGTGTCACTACCAGCCACTTTATTGGCATATGCGAGCGCTGGTGGATCTGTATAGCTACCGCTCATCATACCGATAATCAAGAAATAGTTGAGTTTATACTTTGCTCTGGCGATAATCGAGATCACTAACAGCGGCACAATGGTAATGATAAATCCATAAAGAACCCACATGGCACCCTGATGATTAAAAACTGTCGCAAAGAAGTTCTTGCCTGCCGCGATACCCACCGAAGCGAGGAAGAGGCATATACCGATCTCTCGTAACAGCAGATTAGCCGATGAGTTGGTATAAGTGACCAAATGGATTTTATGACCATACGCACCGATAAGTATTGCAACAACGAGCGGACCACCCGCGAGACCTAATTTCATCGGCACTGACATTCCGGGGAACTGCAATGGAATGCTACCTACCAATATTCCCAAGAAGATTCCGATAAACATAGTTATCAGATTAGGCTCATTAAGACGCTTCATTGAATTTCCCAAACGTCCGGCCAGATTGTTGATATCATCGAGTTTGCCTACTACAGTAAGACGGTCACCCATCTGAAGACGAAGGTTAGGGCCTGCCACGAGATCTACACC
>JAIEAO010000007.1 GCA_029071345.1 Muribaculaceae bacterium
GGCAACGAGATTCCTATTACGGCACAGGGATGGAATTCTCTTGCTGCTAAAGAATAAGAACTTGTATTTGTAACCACGTTTTGATTTGACTCGTAATGCATATAGCTTATAAATAGGTTAAAATATGGGGGATTGAGATAAAAATCCTCCATATTTGTGTTTTTTATCAAATGTTAAAGGTTATTTAACAAAGCTGATGTCAGCGTTTAATTATATTATGCTATTTTTGCATAAAATTTACAGGGAGTCATAGTGCCTGACAGCAGCGAGTACCGCCCGAAGAGTTGTGTTCTCTCTTTTCTCACTCGCGAATGTACTCACACATTTAGTAAATTTTTGGTGCATCGGGGATAAATGGATTTAGATGCCGAACAGAAATAAATATACCATATTATGGAAGAAAGCTTAAATATCAGAGAACTTAACGACCTCATCGCTTCAAAGAGCAATTTCGTAAGCATGATCCGCACAGGAATGGATCGTCGCATCGTCGGTCAGAAGCATCTTGTAGACTCATTGCTGATTGCATTGCTTTGCAACGGTCACATTCTTCTTGAGGGTGTTCCCGGTCTTGCAAAAACACTTGCTATTAAAACTCTCGCTAACCTTGTGTCTGCAAAATACAGCCGAATTCAGTTTACTCCGGACTTGCTGCCGGCCGACGTCCTTGGTACTCAGATTTACAGTGTGAAGAAAGAGACTTTTGAAGTTAAGAAAGGTCCTATCTTCGCAAACTTTATTCTTGCTGATGAGATCAACCGTGCTCCGGCCAAGGTGCAGAGTGCATTGCTTGAAGCTATGCAGGAGCGTCAGGTGACAATAGGTGATGATACATATAAACTTCCCGATCCTTTCCTCGTAATGGCTACGCAGAACCCCATCGAACAGGAGGGTACTTACCCGCTGCCTGAAGCCCAGGTGGACCGTTTCCTGCTCAAGGTCGTAATCGGATATCCTAACAAGGAGGAAGAAAAAGCCATCATTCGTCAGAATATCCGCACTGAACTGTCTCCGATAAATCCCGTGATTGATCCTCGTGAAATTGTCGAGGTGCAGAAAATCGTTCAGAAAATCTATCTTGATGAGAAGATCGAGAATTATATTGTTGATATCGTTTTTGCAACCCGTCAGCCTTCCAAGTTCGGACTAAACGATCTGCAGAGCATAATTTCATTCGGAGCATCACCCCGTGCCTCTATCAGTCTCGCTGTGGCATCTCGTGCTTACGCTTTCCTTCAGGGGCGTGGTTATGTGATTCCCGAGGATGTGAGAGCTGTATGTCATGACGTGCTGCGTCATCGAATTGGTCTTACTTATGAGGCCGAGGCTAATAATATTACAACTGATGATATCATCACAGATATTCTTGATAAAGTAGTTGTGCCTTAAAATGGATGCAAACGATTTATTAAAGAAAATTCGTAAGATTGAGATAAAGACCCGCGGATTGAGTCAGAACATATTCGCGGGTGAATATCATAGTGCCTTTAAGGGACGAGGAATGATATTCTCCGAAGTAAGGGAATATCAACCCGGCGATGATATCCGCGATATTGACTGGAATGTCACTGCGCGTCATAACAAGCCGTACGTTAAAGTTTATGAAGAAGAGCGCGAACTTACGGTCATGCTTCTTGTGGATGTAAGCGGTAGCCGAAATTTCGGGGCATGCGGAGAACTCAAGAAAGAACGCATGGCCGAGATTGCAGCAACCCTCGCATTCTCTTCGATTCAGAATAACGATAAGGTAGGCGTTATCTTCTTCAGCGATAAGATCGAGAAGTTTATCCCGCCGAAGAAAGGGAAGAAACATATACTTTTGATTATACGTGAGATAATCAGTTTTGAGCCGGAAAGCACGGGCACGAATATAGATGTGGCATTACAGTTCATGACAAATGCAATCAAGAAAAGATGTTCGGCATTCCTCATCAGTGACTTTATCGATGATCATGACTATTTCAAAAGTATGTCGATAGCCAATAGAAAGCATGATCTTGCCTCAATTCAGGTTTATGACAAGCGCGATGCCGAGATTCCTAATGTAGGACTCGTGCGTGTAAAGGATCTTGAAACGGGGAGAGATCTTTGGCTCGACACGTCATCATCTTCAACCCGCAAAGCGTATGCGAAGGCATGGTATGACCGCCAGCAGAAGCTCACTTCGATTACTACAAGAAGCGGTGTCGATCTGGCTTCCGTAACCACTGATGAAGATTATGTAAAGGCTTTGTTAGGGCTCTTCCGCAGACGGGGAGCGAAATAAACCTCAAAGATTAGCAATTAAGATAATGCACTTTAGAAAGATATTAGTTGCCGTCGTCGTGGCAGTAATGACAACTGTCTCTGCAGTTGCCGCTCCGTTGCATGTATCTGCGGAGCTTGATTCCACGGTGCTTATTATGGGTAACCAAACCATGATGAGAGTGACGGTGAATCAGGCAAAAGGTGAAAAAGGGAATTTCCCGTTGTTCCGGCAGATCAAGGAAAACGGTATAATCGGTGTGTGCGGTGATAGTGTTGAATTCCGCGCTCCTGTCAGAATTGATACCGTTGAAAAAGATGGTCGTCTGAAGATTGATTATCAGATTCCGGTTCAATCGTTCGATTCCGGCTTCTATCAACTCCCGGAACTCGCATTCGCAGTCGGGAAAGATACCGTGAGATCTGAAGCTCTTCATCTGAAGGTGGTTCCCGTATTGGTAGATGCGGACACCCCGATTGACGATTACGCAAACGTCTCCGACCCTGAGAATTCATCGATATTCGATTCAGTGCCCGATTGGATGATTGATTATTGGTGGATTATATTGTTGCTGCTTCTGGCAATAGCCGCATTTGTATATGCATGGATCAAGTATAAAAAAGATGGCACGTTATTGGCTAAGAAGCCGCAGCCGACGCCTTATGAGGTTGCCATTGCTTCTTTGGAAACTCTTAAAAGTCAGAAACTTTGGGAGAATGGCATGGAAAAAGAATATTATACTGATCTCATCGATATCCTGCGTAAGTATATGTTCGGTCGATTCGGCATCAATGCAATGGAAATGACTTCCCGCCAGATTTTAGGCGCAATGAAAAATAATAAAGAGTTGAAAGACCGCAGAGATTATATCAGACAGATTCTGAATATGGCCGATTTTGTCAAGTTTGCAAAGGTAAGGCCATTGCCCGATGATAATATCGCATCTTTCGACAATGCATTGAAATTTGTAAAGGAAACTAAACCTGTGCCGGTTGAAGAAGAAAATCCTGAGGCGAATTTAAACGTTAAGGGAAAATCTGGCAAAGGTCAAAAGAAAATAAAGAAAGGAGGTAAAGCATGATGCTCAAGCATCCATATCTTCTGTTACTGTTCCTGCTTTATATACCGTTAATCGGATGGTATATATGGAAATGGCGCAATTCAAACCCCTCAATAGGGATATCGACTACTGCTGCCTTTAAAGGTTTCCGCAATTCCTGGAAAGTCTATCTGATGCATCTATGTTTCGCGCTTCAGCTCGTGGCGATAGGTGGTATCATTGTAGCCCTTGCGCGCCCGCAGACCCACGATTCGCACAACACATCGCGAGTTGAGGGTACGGATATTGTAATCGCTCTTGATATCTCAAGTTCGATGCTTGCCACCGACCTCAAGCCTACTCGTTTTGATGTTGCTAAAGAAGTGGCCCAGAAGTTTGTGAATCAGCGCACAGATGATAATATCGGTCTCGTGGTCTTTTCCGGAGAGAGTCTTTCGTTGATGCCTCTGACTAATGATAAACCCGCACTCATCAATGCTATAAGTGCCATTAAAACCGGTATGCTTAATGATGGAACAGCGATTGGTGATGGTCTGTCAAGTGCGGTAAACCGTCTTACATCCGGTAAGGCGAAGTCGAAAAGTATCATTCTTCTTACGGATGGCACTAACAATGCCGGAGATGTGGCTCCTTCTACCGCCGCTCAGATAGCCAAAGAGAAAGGTATCAAGATTTACACGGTAGGTGTCGGCACAAACGGCAGTATCCAGATAACGGATCCCTATGGCTTCTCCACCACGACAATGGAGACCAAAATCGATGAAGGTGCATTGAAAGAAATCGCATCTCTTACAAAAGGTAAATATTTCAGGGCTACCGATGCCAAGATGCTCCGCGATATATTTGAAGAAATCAACTCTTTGGAGAAAACCACATTGGATGTGAACAAGATTGTGCAGACAGATGAAAACTTCATGCCATGGCTCACGATTGCCGTATGTGCTATAGTCCTCCAGTTGATTTTACGTTATACGATATTGCGCAGAATCCCATAATGAATTGAATTATGTTTAGTTTTGCATATCCGCACATATTATTCTTTCTTCTGCTTGTTCCGGCATTCTGCCTGCTTTATGTCTGGTCGCGCTATGCACGGAAGAAGAATCTGAAGAAATTTGGAAAATTGCAGTCATTAGCGTCTCTGATGCCACTCGTGTCGCCCTATAAACCGCCGTTGAAGATTGCGATACAGATGATTGCCCTTACATTTCTGATAATTGCACTTGCACGCCCGTGGGGTGGAATTAAGGATCAGAAAACCACAAAAGAGGGTATAGAGGTAGTGATTGCGATGGATGCTTCCAATTCGATGCTCGCGTCTGCCACAGATGACCCTCATGGTCCTGACAGGATGCGCACAGCCAAATTAATATTGGAAAAGCTTATCAACCGTCTTGACAATGATAGGGTAGGTCTCCTTATGTATGCCGGGTCGGCCTATACGCTGATTCCCGTTACCAATGATTATGTTTCAGCAAAGATGTTTCTTAACTCTATAGATCCGTCGCAAGTTGCGGATCAAGGTACTAACATTTCTGCTGCAATCGAAATGGCTTCATCATCTTTCAGTGAAGATAAGAATATCGGCAAAGCAATTATTCTTATCACGGATGCCGAGGAACTTGATGATAAAGACAACGTGATGGGAGTTGCCAAGTCTGTGGCGAAAGGTGGTGTGCAGATTGACGTAGTCGGAGTCGGCAGTGTTAATCCTGTGCCTCTTACGATAAATGGCTATCCAATGATCGATGATGAGACAGGCGAACCGGTGAAGACATCGCTTAATGAAGATTTAGCCGCCGATATTGCAAAAGCGGGCAAAGGTATATATGTGAATGCGTCGAACAAGGATGCTCTCAACGAACTCGATAAGCAACTTGACACTCTCAAGAAAACTGCGTTAGAATCGAGTGTCTATGCGCAGCATGATGAGCTTTTCGGAGTATTTGCATGGATTGCACTCTTTTTTATCATGCTTGATATCTTTGTGCTCGACAGAAAGATCGGTTGGCTCGACAAATTTACATTTTTCTCGAAGGATTCTAAGAAATGAAAATGAATATCACAAAATATTTGTTTGGTGCTTTGTTTATAGCTTTGGCGCTTTGCAGCGGATCAGCACACGCTGAATCTCTCAGGGCTGAACGGAGGCTGATAAATGAAGGCAATAAACTTTATACTGAACGGAAGTTCAGCGAGGCTGCCAAGAAATATGAGGAAGCATTGGGCATTAATGCATCTTCGGCGGTGGGTCGTTATAATTTGGGGTTATCACAGATCAAACAGGTGACGAACCCTCAGGATACTACTCCAAAATCGAAATCGCTGCTTGACAATGCCCGCACAAACCTCAATGCAGTTGCGTCTCAGGCAAAGGAGAAGCCGGGTCTTGCCTCAAAAGCAAACTATAATCTTGGTAATCTCGAATTCAATGTTAAGGATTATAAGAAGGCTATTGAGTATTATAAGCAGGCTTTAAGAATAGATCCGAAAGATAATTCTGCAAGAAAGAACCTGAGAATAGCGCAAAAGCAACTGGAAAATCAGGATAAACAGGATAATCAGCAAAATCAGGATCAGCAGGATCAGAACCAAGATCAGAATAAAGATCAAAACAAAGATCAGAACCAACAGAATCAGAATCAAGATAAGCAGGAGCAGCAGAAAGATAATAACATAAGTCAGCAAACTGCAAATCAGATTCTGCAAGCCGTAGATAATAAAGAGAATCAAACCCGTGCTCGTGTAAACAGAGCCAACAAAGGTGATAAGGCTGTCGGTCAGGGCTCTTCAAGAAAGAAATGGTGATGAGATTTAAGATGTTGAGATATATTATTTGCTTATTTATGGCATTAACAGCCGGCTTTACTGCTGTTAGTGCCAAAAATAGTAATGATATTATCATCGTTCCGGAATGTGATAAGACATCTTATTACTGCAATGAGACAGGTACACTCACCTTATGGCTCTATACTAAAAATCCCGAAATCAGCAGCATTTCGGAAATCTCGCCTATCTCGATCGCTGACGGCGGTTTTTCATACATTACACGTGTTGAATCTTCGCAACCGTTCAGAAAGACAAAATACAAGGGTAAAGAATATTATGCCACACCGTTGGCTGTATATGCCATAATGGTCAAGGATCCCGGTAAATATAATATTTCGGGAGGGGAGTATCAGATTGGCATGAACGTTCCGGCTGTGGTGCATGATCCTTTCTTCGGAAATATCAGGACTTATCAAACTGCAGTGGAGTCTGTTGCGGCAGACAAAGTATCTGTCAATATCAAGAATTTACCATCTAATGATAAGACATCGTCATTTTCGGGGGCTGTCGGTTCTTATAAAGTTGATGTTATCGTTCCGTCGAAGGAGATAATAATAAATGAACCGACCACGGTCTTAATAATAATCGAGGGCAAAGGTCTGATAGGAGACGACGCTTTACCGGACTATAGGGGAGCATTCTCAGAGAATATCAAGCTCAAATCGATGAATGACAAGTGCGATTATTATTATGACGGTAATAATGTTATTACTAAAAAAATACTCGAATGTGAGGTGATTCCCACAGTGAGAGAGAATTGTAAAATCGGATCTGTAGAGTTCGGTTACTTTAATCCCGAAACCGGGAAATATGAGGTGGCCGGATCAGAACCTGTCATTTTAGATGTGAAATCCTCTACGGTAAAAATTGCCCCGTTCAGTGTATAACCCAAAGAAAAATCAAAACTTCTTTAAAGATTGAATCATCAAGTCATGAATAAGAAGCTATCATTATTTATAATATGCCTGATTGCCGCAATCGGCACAGCATTCGCCGGATCGGTACGGATTTATGAGACGGCACCGCGAGGTAAGCAAGGAATCTCGGTAGGCGACAGGTTTTATATATCTATTGAAGTCAATGATATTGACGGGAAGCCTGAATTGCCGTCGAATGTGGGTGGCGCGAAAGTGATATATTTTGACCATACCGGTCAAATGAGTTCGATGTCGAACGTAAATGGTCATGTTACCCAGTCTACTCAAAACACATGGACTGTAACTTTACGTGCTACATCTGAAGGTACATTCAAGTTCGGACCAGTCAGCGTAGGTGGCGTCAAGAGCAACCAGATCAGTTATACAATCGGTAAAGCGTCCGCTCAGGCTCAGACTCCCGGTAATGTCACTGCTGCACCCGGTAGTTCTCAGGATGATCCCGACAAACCTAAGTTCATCGGTAAAGGTGATGGAAATCTTTTTATGAAGGCATCTATCACCGAGTCAACTGTTTATGAGCAGCAGGCGCTTGTATATACTGTTAAATTATATACCACATACGATGCCATCAAATTTATCGGTGCTACGGCTGCGCCAAAATTCGACGGTTTTGTGGTTGAAGAGTCTAAGGCTATATCCAATTCGCTGGATTATGAAACATATAATGGAAAGACTTACGCAACTGCGGTAATTGCGCGCTACATTATCTTCCCTCAGATGACAGGTCAGCTGAAGGTTATCGGAAATACATATACAGTATCCGTAGACCAAAGGGAATATTACCATGATCCATTCTGGGGCAATATGGCTGTCAGCAAACCATTGCAGCTGAATGTGACACCGAATGACCTTACAGTTAATGTTAAGCCGTTGCCCTCGCCGAAACCTGCTGATTTTTCAGGTGGAGTTGGTCAGTTCACAATTGCCTCTCAACTTAAATCATCTGATTTCAAAACCAATCAGGCAGGGTCTATCGAATATATTATTACCGGAACCGGTAATATCAAGTATGTGCAGATGCCCGATCTTGCCACTATCTTCCCCTCGGAAATCGAGGTTTATACACCGAAGACCGAAGTAAAAGATAATGTAGGCTCATCAAACGTGTCGGGTTCATCCACGTTCGATTATTCGTTTATGCCTCTCGAAGAGGGTGAGTTCAAGATTCCCGCTATAAAATTGGTTTACTTCAACCCCTCGACAGGTAAGTATGAAACATCTGTTTCTAAAGAGTATACTATTCAAGTCGGTAAAGGCAAGGCTTCCTCAAAATCTCAGACAAATTCAAGACTGAAGTTTGAGCCTAAATTGGAAGTTGTAAAAGCCAAAGACCTCAAAAAGGAATACGTGCCGATTATCTATCGTTTCCCATATTGGTTGTTTTTTATCCTCCCCTCAATAGCACTGATAGTATCAATGATATTATATCAGCGGTATATGAAACTTCATGCCGATATGGCTGCATTCAACAGCCGTCGAGCCAATAAACTTGCAGCCAAACGTCTGCGTAAGGCTGCAACGGCGATGAAGAAAGGCAATTCGGAGTTATTTTATGACGAGATGCTTATTGCAGTCTGGGGCTACCTCGGTGATAAGCTAAAGATGCCCACTTCCGAATTGATGAGGGATAACATAAAGAATGTGCTGACGGAGAAAGAGATACCACAAACCGCTATCGATGCTGTGGTAGAATTGCTTGATAACTGCGAATTCGCTAAGTATGCTCCCGCGGCTGCAACGTCGGGAATGAAAGACACATACGATACGGCCGTGCAGGTAATCAACAACCTTGAAAAGTCTTTCAAGAATTCAAAATCTAATAAATAAGATTATAAATAGATATTCTAACGGATATGAAAAATATTGTCAGCATATTAATATTGTCTTTGGTTTCGATATTCATGCCATTTCATCTCGGGGCCCAGGTCCCCGGTCTTGAAGAGGCCGTAAAAGCATATAATGCGGGAGAATATCTCAAATCTGCTTCACTTTACGAGGAAATTGCTAAGAATTCCGGAGTATCGCCGGAACTATTTGCCAACATGGGTAACGCGTATGCCAAAGCGGGTGACTATGGTCATGCCTTTCTTTGCTACGAGCGTGGCTTGTATCTTAATCCGTCGGATAAAGAGATGCGCAACAATCGTGCGTATATTCTTTCAAAAATTGAAGATGGAAATAAAGCGAATGCAAAAGGGAAGAAGGTATCAGTGACCCCGGATTCACCGTCCTTCTTTTCTAAGGTCAGCGAGTATGTCAAGCATAGTCATACATCCGACACATGGGCTGTCTGGGGTGGAGTCTGCTTTGTTTTGCTTTGTGGATGCGTTGCTATATATTTCTTCTGTCAGGAAGTGCTGATAAGAAAAATAGGATTCTTCGGTGGAATTGGTCTCGCCTTTCTCTCGGTTTTATTCTTATGGTTCTCTTTTGCATCTGCTAAGGCATGCATGAGTCATAACCAAGGAGTGATCATGGGCTACAAGGTCGCACTACTTACAGAGCCTTTCTCAACGGCGAAACAATCTTCGATACCGCTTGAGCGCGGCACAAAACTCGATGTGATTGACATCGAAAAGGGTAAGGATGAAAAGCCGGAATGGTATAAAGTCCGTCTGAACTCAGATATTATCGGCTGGATTCCGGCATCGGAATTCGAAGTAATTTGATTGGAATTCAGTTTTATGCGGTAATGGCTAATGAGTCCGGTTGCTAAAAGATGTTTTATAACAACATAAAATAATATTGATTCTCTTTGATAAATCAATAAATTTTCATAATTTAGCAAGTGAACTCACACGGCAGATTATCTGATGATGATTTGATCATC
>JAIEAO010000070.1 GCA_029071345.1 Muribaculaceae bacterium
TTGGCGGTTTTCTTGGGAGCGGCCTTTTTCTCGTCATCCTTCTTTGCCGGAGCTTTCTTCACTGCGGCTTTTTTAGCTACCGGTTTCTTAGCAACTTTCTTGTCGTCGGCTTTGCCTTCGTCATCGCGGTTGCTGAGATCAGTGCGAAGTGAGGTAACCTCTTTCTTCAGCGATGTGATCTCTGCAGCCTGATTGCGGATAGTGAGCAAAAGCGAGTTGAGCTCTTCGTTGTCGATTGATTCGGGATACTGCTCTTCTACGCGTACGAGGAAGTCGGCCAGAACGTTCATATAGTTGGTGAACGCCGCGAATGGTGAGTCATAGGGGCTGAATGCAGCATGCGACGCACCGTCGGCCAGATTCTTTGTACTCATATAGTAGAAATGGTCGCTGCTCTGGAGATACTCCCAATCCTGTTTCAGACGGCGGTCGTCGCAAAGGCTCACGCGCTCTGCCACTGCATAAAGTTTGCGGAGTGCTTCTCTCTGAAGTTCGTTACCTTTCCACGCTGAAACGTCGCGTGCCTCATCGATACCTGAGATGGGGTACGGGATTGACAGATCGCCTACCGGTTTCAGATGCGCAGCAGCCTCAGAAGGTGTGGTAAACTTCAAGCCTTTCTCTTTGCCGAAAGCCGGGAGGGCCTTCATGAACTCGAAGATACCGGTTGAAGCGGGAAGGAATGTTCCGAAGGTATCCATGCTGAGAAGAAGGTTCACAATCTGCTCCTCTTCGGGAAGAGATGCCAACCAACCTGCATATTTGTCAGCAGTCAGCGGATACTCATCCCACTCGGGGTTGTTGAAGTTCATAGAGATATCCTCGGCGAGCTTGTCGTTGGTGAGGAGCACCTTGAGGTTGGGAGCTGTTGCTGCCTTATAAACGTAGTTCGGAGATTTCCAACCGAGGATGTGCTTGGCGCCGTCGGTTAGTACGGTCTTGAAGCCCATACCGGCTACGAGCATGGCGATATCATCGTCGTAGATAAGCTCGGTGTTGGCAAACACTGTCGGCTTAACACCGAAGAGACGGTGGATAAGGTCGTCGTGAGCCTTAACCTCGCGCAGGAATTCCTCGGGATCTTCGAGAGATGCCAAAGAATGTGAATAAGTGCCGGAAAGGAACTCTACGCAACCTGTGTCGGCGAGCTGACGGAGCTTGTCAATGCACTCGGGAACATACATCTGGAGCTGTTCGATGGCAGTGCCGGAGATCGAAAGTGCGCATTTGAACTCGTTGTTGCTGCTTTTGATCATATGCAGCAGAGTGTCGGCCATCGGAATGTAAGAATTGTGGGCCACGCGGGTTATGATCTCGTCGTCGGCGAAGTCATCGTAATAATAATGGTCGTTACCGATATCGAAGAAACGGTAGCGTTTCAGACGGTAAGGCTGATGTATCTTGAAATAGAAGCAAACTGACTTCATATCTGTAATTTTTATAATTAAGTTAATCGTTTAAATATCACTTTCTTTTCTCTATCACATCTTTATAGATGTCGATCACTTTCTTGCCGGCTTTCTCCCATGTGATCTGGTGAATCTCCTCGATACCTTTATCGCGGAGTTCGTTGTGAAGAGCCGGATAAGACACCAAAGCGTGCATGGCGTCAGCCATAGCGTCGATATCCCAGTAGTCGGTCTTGATCACATTGTCGAGAATCTCGGCGCAACCGCTCTGTTTCGAGATGATGGAGGGTACACCCATCTCCATTGCCTCAAGCGGCGAGATACCGAACGGTTCCGACACCGAGGGCATCACATACACGTCTGAGTCGCGGAACATCTGATATACCTCTTTGCCACGCAAGAAGCCCGTGAAGTGGAATTTATCGGCGATACCGCGTTTGGCAGCGAGCTTGATCATCGCGGCCTCCATATCGCCGCCGCCGGCCATCACGAAGCGGACATTCTTATTTTTCTGAAGCACCTTGGCGGCTGCCTCAACGAAATATTCGGGTCCTTTCTGCATGGTGATTCGGCCGAGGAAAGTAATCACCTTATCTTTACCTTCGCGACGTTTGAGATTCAGCAACTCATCGCTCAAGGGAATTACGGCGTTGTGCACCGTAGTAACCTTTGCCGGGTCGATGCCATACTTCTCGATCACTGTCTTGCGTGTAAGATTAGACACGGTGATGATATGATCAGCGTTCATCATGCCGTCTTTCTCGATAGCGAACACTGTTGGATTCGGCTTTCCGCGCGAACGGTCGAACTCCGATGCGTGAACATGAATCACGAGGGGCTTGCCTGTCACGTTCTTTGCGTGAATTCCCGCCGGATAAGTGAGCCAGTCGTGAGAGTGGATTATGTCGAAATCCACCGTGCGGGCTATCACACCGGCCACTATCGAATAATTATTGATCTCTTCGAGAATATTGTCAGGATATTTACCGGAAAACTCTATACAACCCAAATCGTTGAGACGCATATAGTTGAAATCGGCATAGATATGATCACGCAGATTGAAATACATCTGCGGATCCATAACATTTCCGATGCGGCTCTGCACATAATCCCAGCTCACATCTCTCCACGCCACGGGAGTGTTGCACGCGCCGATTATCCTTGCAAAACCTTTTTCTTCATCACCCCAGGGCTTTGGAATGACGAAAGTAATATCCATATCGCCATTGGCGTGCATACCTTTGGTGAGGCCGTAGCTGGCGGTTCCGAGACCGCCGAGGATATGGGGAGGAAACTCCCATCCGAACATCAATGCTTTCATCTTTCAGTAGTTTATTCGCCCTGGGCGTTTAAAAGTTTTGTCATTTGCTTAACACTCTTGATCGTACGAAGGATCTCGCCTACATTCTTGGCGGTGCTGACTGCTCCGCGGCCGGTGTAGGGCGGGTTGCCATCATACATCTCGGAAAGCGAACCGATGCAACCTTCGGTCATCTCATCCTCATATCCGATCAGCATACGCTCGATGAATGAGAGGCCGGAGAGTCCGAATACTTTGAAATAAGCATCCGCATAGAAGCCGAAGAGCCAGGGACGGGCCGGACCTAAATGCACTGCATATTCTCGCTCCGTAGGATTGCCCACGTATGTCGGATTGTAAGCGAAGCTCTTAGGACTCAGCGAACGGAGACCTTTAGGAGTCAGAAGTTCGCGGGTGCAGAGATCGAGCACTGTCTTGCGCTGACGGCGGTCGAGAGGAGAATACTCAAGACCAATGGCGATTGCCAAGTTCGGACGAACCTCCAGATCGGTATAACTGCCGTTGACATAATCATAAAGATAGCCGTAATCGTTGAGGAACGTGGCAAGGAAAGATTCTTTGATCTTCTCAGCCAATTCTTCAAGTTCTGCCACATATTTTGCTTCACCTTTCTGACCTTCATAAAGCGAGATCAGGAACTTAACGGCATTATACCACAATGCGTTGAATTCAAGAATGTAGCCTGTGCGGGGGATTATAGGCTTACCGTTGATTGAAGCCGATAGCCAGGTCACAGGTGAATTCTGACCATTGGAAGATACAAGTCCGTTGGGGTTGAGTTTGAGATTACGGATCTTCTCGCCGCGCACAGCCTCTACAAGTTTCTTCACAGCTTCACCGTAACGCTTGCGGCACTCTTTGGAGTCGGCATGACGACGATACTGCTGAATGGCCCAGATGGTCCAGAGCGGAATGTCGGGAAGATCGATTTCGCCGATAGTTTTATCTCTTTCCCCTGTCTCGATATATTTGAAGAGGGCTTTCAGGAATGTATCGAGGATATCGAAGTAATCCTGCTCATGATTGATTGCAAGCGTACAGCCGGGGAGAGCCATGATTTCGTCTCGGGCGCGGACGTTATACCACGGATAACCGGCCATGATATAGAGGCCGTCGCCATTCTTGAGATAGAACTGCTTGGCCGAGTTCTTCAGGCAGTTGAAGAAGCTGGTACGGCATGTGCGTGATGCCAACTCACCTTCGTAAGTTTTTTCAAAATCCTTAGGATCGCACTCTTTTGTGGATGCAGAGAAAATTATAGATTCTCCTTTCTTTATCGGCAACTCAAAATAGCCGGGCACCCAGAGGTCTTCCTTATACGGGATTCCTCTTGCCTTGTCCTTGTTATATTCAATACCTTTATACCAGTGGCCGTCGTTGATCCATTCCACCGGCTTGTTGAACTGCATGAACAGTTCCGGATATCCCTCGTATAGACAAGTGCTCACGCCATTAACTGTCGGGCGGATCTCCTTGTTGAGTGCTTCGTTTTCCACGCAAAGATCGTTGGCATTACGGAATGCCAGAAACGGGCGGAAACGCAGCGTAGTCGGAGAGTGAGCCTCCAGCAACGTATATTTAATCAGGATTCGGTTCTCATGCGAAATGAAAACTTTCTCTTTTGTAAGTACTACACCTCCTACGCGGAACACCATCGAAGGCACATTCTCGCAGTTGAATTCTCGTATGTATTTATGACCGTTCGGGCTAAATACATTGTCGCCATATTGATGCAATCCTAAATTGAAGGCTGCCCCATGCTGGATCACTGATTCGTCGAGCGACGACAGAAGCACATGCGCCTTATCGTCCATTTCCGGAATCGGGATCACAAGCAATCCATGCTGCTTTCGGGTGTTGCATCCAACGATTGTGGTGCAATGATAGGCTCCCGATTTATTTGTGCGCAACATCTCTTTGGGCAAGCTCTGCTCAAGGTTGATCATAAGGTTCTTGTCAAACTTAAGGTAACTCATGACAGATTGTTTATGCGTGTTATTAATATTTCTAAATTTTGGTGGGGAGGAGGGTATTTGATATCGTGAGGAGAAGGTTTGAGTTTTTACAATTTTTTGGGTCTGAGGTGTATACTTTGTTATGAGGCTGAGGTTATTTTACAAAGTTATGTTTTCCTTACAACATCTGCAACATTTTTTATATGTTTAAAAATATCTTTCTGCAAATTGTAATAATTATTATAAACTTTGACTGAATTTATATCCAAGTCATAAATTCAACCCTCAACTCATATCCCTCAACTCTCAACTAATTTTACTTAATCCTTATTACTTATTACTTATTACTTATTACTTATTATTATAATGCCTCGTATTAATGTAACATCAGGCGATATGCCGAGGTTTCGACATATCGCCTGATTTAAGTTATATTTACTATTCCTTAACCTAACACTGCCGCTACGCAGTAGTCGTAGATGTAAGGTACGAGACCTGCGAATACGATACCCAATACACAGAGGCAAAGACCAACCTTTTCACATTTGTTGGTTTTGAAAGCCTCGATCTTGGCATCACCGGGAGTGATCCACATTGCCTTAACCACAAGCAGATAGTAATAGAGCGAGATGATTGTGTTGATCAGGGCGATCAATACAAGCATATAGAGCGCCATCGATCCTGTTGAGGTTACTGCTGTAAACATCAGAATCTTGCTGAAGAATCCTGCAAAGGGAGGAATACCAGCGAGTGAGAACATCGCGAGTGTCATTGCAAACGACAGTTTCGGATTGGTCTTGTGAAGACCCTGATAGTCGTCCATCGACACTTTGCCGGTGTTCATCTCAATAGTCTGGATAACGGCGAATGCACAGAGGTTGCTGACTATGTAGATGAATACATAGAACATCATCGATGCAAGACCTATACCGCCGGCCATTACGCCGAGCATAACGTAACCGGCCTGAGAGATTGAGGAGAACGCCATGAAGCGTTTCATGTTTCTCTGACGGATGGCGAAGAGGTTACCTACGGTGATCGTGGCAATGATCACGGCATACATCATCCATTCCCACATATCTGCGAACAACGGACCGAACGCCTGAACGAAGATGATGAAGAAGGCGTAAGCTGCGGCTCCTTTAGAGATTACTGAAAGATAGCTGGTGATTGCTGTGGGAGCTCCCTGATAGACATCTGCGGTCCAGAGGTGGAAAGGTACGAGAGAAAGCTTGAATCCCATACCTGCGAGAACGAATGCAAGTGCTACGATCAGCAGTCCGCTTCCCTGTCCGTTTACCACATTGGCTCGAATATCATCGAAATAAAGAGATCCGCCTGAGAATGCATAGACAAACGAGAGACCCATCAGCAGGATTGCCGAAGAGAACACCGCAGTAAGAATATACTTAATGGCTGCCTCATGGCTCTCGTAATGCTTCTTGTTGAAAGCGACAAGCGCTGCCAACGGAAGCGATGCGGATTCAAGACCGATGATGAAGAGAAGGAAGTGGCGTGCGGAAATCATAAGGTACATTCCGAAAAGCGTGACGAGAATCAGCTCATAGAACTCACCTTTGCGAATTGCGATCTCATCGCTTTCTACCCATTTTGCCGATTGAAGGAACACCAGGAATACACCGACATTGAGTATTGCCTTCATAGCCTTGCAGGCATTGTCGTCGATATACATTCCTCCGAATACCGACTCATCACAGCCGGGAATAATCCAGATAGCGATTGTGGCGAGAAGGAAGAGCACTGTGGTCAGCGGAGTGAGAAAGCGCTTGGCGCCGTCTCCCGAGAAAGTGTCGAAAAGAAACACTATCAGGAAAAGACCCAGAATTATTAGTTCGGGCAACATTGCCCCAAATTGTGAATAATCCATTGTTATTGTTGTGCGTTACTCTGTTTCTGTTAGTTTCGTGATTATCGCTTAGATTGCAGTCTGAATTGCTGAAATGATAGGAGCAAAACTGTTGCGGATGATTTCATTGATCCAGTTGGGGAAGAAACCGATTCCGGCAAGACATGCTATAAGGGTTACGGTCGACAGACGTTCCCACCATGTCGCATCTGTGAGCGAAAGATGATGTTCGTCATGCACCGGACCGAGAATCAGCTTACCTACCACACGCAGAATATAGACTGCTGTAATCACGATCGAGCATGTTGCAGCAATCACGAAACAGCGGTGGAAGAGATCGCTATGCTCGAACGCTCCGAAGAAGATTGTCATCTCGGCTACGAAGCCTGACATACCGGGAAGACCAAGCGATGCAAAACCGGCGATCATGTAGCAGACACCCAGATAAGGCATAATCTTCATCAGACCACCCATCTCGCGGATGTCGCGGGTGTGGGTTCTTCCGTAAATCATACCGATGAGGGCGAAGAAGAGAGCTGTCATCAGACCGTGAGAAAGCATCTGAAGAATACCGCCGGTCATTGCCGTGGTGTTGAGCATGAGGATAGCGAAAAGCACCATGCCGCAGTGCGACACCGACGAATAGGCGTTGATATATTTGAGGTCGGTCTGAACACATGCTGAGAAAGCTCCGTAGACTACGCTGATACCTGTAAGGATGATGAAGATCCATGCAAGTTCATTTGCTCCCTGAGGGCAAAGGAAGATGGCGATACGGAAACATCCGTAACCTCCGAGCTTCATCAGCACACCGGCGTGAAGCATTGATACGGCTGTCGGGGCACAAGCGTGACCGTCAGGACTCCAGGTGTGGAATGGGAACATAGCGCCGAGAACGCCGAATCCTACGAATGTAAAGCAGAAAAGCATACGCTGCCAACTCGGATCGATCGAAGCGTTGTGTGAGATTTCGAGGATATTCCATGTCAGCTGTCCACCTTCGGGAGCACTGTGCCAGAAGATTCCGAGAAGGCCGAGCATAAGGAACGCAGATCCACCCATAAGCATGAGGGTAAGTTTCATTGCCGAATACTCTTTGCGTCCTGTCCCCCATACGCCGATAAGAAGATACATCGGGATAAGGGCCACCTCATAGAACATGAACATTGTAAACATGTCGATAGAGATGAAGAATCCGAACACACCTGTTGAAAGAAGACAGAACCAAAGGAAGAAGTTCATAGGCAGCGGATCTATCTTCCATGAGGCGAATGTGCCTGCAAAAACGATGATTGCGGAGAGAAGAAGCATCATCACCGAAATTCCGTCGACACCAACAGCGAGGTGGATGTTAAGGGGAGCGTACCAAAGCCAGCTTCCTGTATAGAGCATTTCTGCTGTGTTACCGCCGGCACGCTGTGCGAGGAAATCCACAACCAGCCATATAGCCATGGCCAGAAGCACGGTGGATCCGGCCACCATCACCCCGCGGATAGCCTTCATATTGCTGTTACCGCAACATGCGAGTCCGGCCATCATCAATATGGGTACTATTACAAACCAAATTAAGATATTTCCAAACATGATGTTAATATTAATTGTAAAGCAGTATGAAGTTTATTATAAAAGACATATCCATGTGATTGCAGCAAGGAGAAGAGCGCCGAAGAAGTACCAGAGGACATAGGTCTGAACGCTTCCGCTCTGCATTCCCTTGATCTTGAGCGAGCAATACTGCGTAACGCTTGCCATGGCATCCATAGTTCCGTCAATGATGTGACGGTCAAACCAAGCGATTCCGCGACAGATGCCGTTGAAGATGATCTTATGGGTAATGAACATATAGATCTCATCCCAGTAGAAGCGACGGTTTGCTGCCTGCCACAGAGCCGGAAGGGCTGCTTTCATCTTGGCCGGTTTGTCGTTCTTTTTCGCATAGAGCCATGCTGCCAGAGCGATAGCGCAGGTTGCGACGCAAAGACTCGGGATTGCTACGCCCACCCAATCGATGTGGATATGATAGGGAGCGCGGTTCCATGTCACGAATTCTCCGAAAGGAATAAATCCGGCTACGCAGCTCACTGCTGCGAGAATGATCAGAGGAAGCGACATCTGCCAGGGGGCATCGTGCGGACTATGCTCTTTGTAATGAGGATTCTCTTCCCACCAGAATACCAAGAAGTACATACGGAACATATAGAATGCCGTAAGACCGGCTACCATTGTCATCCAGACACCCCAGAGCGCGTTATTAGCATACATAGCCGAAAGCATCTCGTCCTTGGAGAAGAATCCTGAGAAGGGCCATATACCTGCGATAGCAAGACAGCCGATAAGGAATGTCCAGTGAGTGATCGGCATATATTTGCGCATTCCTCCCATCTCTGTATAGTTGTTCGAATGAACAGCGTGGATCAGAGCACCGGCTCCAAGGAAGAGGAGCGCCTTGAACATCGCGTGAGTGAAGAGATGGAACATTGATGCCATATAACCGAGGCCGTCATGAAGCTCCGGACGTGCAACACCGAGCGATACCATCATGAACGCAATCTGGGAGATTGTGGAGAATGCGAGGATTCTCTTAATGTCAATCTGGCAGCAAGCTACGACTGCAGCATAGAACGCTGTGATTGCACCGACAATCGTGATGAACTCGAGAGAATCGGGAACTGCGAGATACATGGGGAAGAAACGAGCTACGAGGTAAACACCCGCTACAACCATCGTTGCTGCGTGGATAAGAGCGGAAACAGGTGTAGGACCTTCCATTGCATCGGGAAGCCAGATGTGGAGAGGAAGCATTGCAGATTTACCCATACCTCCGACGAAGATCAGAATCATCGCCCATGTGAGCACTGAGCCACCGAGGAATGTTGCTCCGAGAGTGGATGCGATCACATTCGAAGGCTGAGCGTTAAGGTTGAGGAAGTTGAATGCTGATGCATTGGCGAGAGGGCTTTCGATCGGTGCGTTAGATACATAGTATGAAAGCACCAGAATACCGATAAGCATGAATAAGTCGGCAAATCGGGTTACAATAAACGCCTTCTTCGACGCAGACACTGCAGAAGGAAGCTTATAGAAGAATCCGATTAGGAGGAAAGAAGACACACCCACAAGCTCCCAGAAGATATACATCTGGAATATGTTGGTTGCCACAACCAGACCGAGCATCGAGAATGTGAAGAGAGCGAGGAAAGCATAATAACGCTGGAATCCCGGCTCATGCTCCATGTATCCCCAGCTGTAGAGATGCACCATGAAAGAGATAGTGGAAATCACGATCAACATCATAGCGCAGATCGGATCGAGAAGGAAACCGATATTTACCACCATACGGTCGGTAAATGCCAGCCACGTCACATCGAAAAGCTGCACCTGCTGACGAACACCATCGACAATGAACTCTTCGTTTCCACTGAAAAAGTAAGTTAACGCTACTATGTAGCAGAAAGTCATGAGAGCGCCGTTGGCCAGAATACCTATTGTTCCGGCAAGCTTGCGCGACATTTTGACACCGCCGATTCCCAAGATAAGGAACATCGTGAACGGCAGAGCCAGAATCAGAATTGGAAGTGTAATGCCCATATCTTAGAATTTCATTTTTTTAACGCTGTCAATATCTGTGTTTCCAACCGCGCGATAGATATTCACAATGATTGCGATTGCGATGGCTGTCTCGGCCGCCGCAATTGCGATGGCAAAGAGTGTGAATATCATTCCCTCCTTTGAGTCGGGGAATAGATAGCGGTTAAACACTACGAAGTTTAGATCGGCCGAGTTGAGCATCAATTCGAGCGAGATCAACAGAGCGATCATATTTTTGCGGGTCACAAACCCGTAGACACCGGCGACAAACATGATGACGCTCGGCACCAGATACCATAACATGCTTAAGTCCATATCATATTATCTTTTGCGGGCTACAACAACGCCGCCGATTATACATGAAAGTAATAACACACTAACTGCCTCGAACGGAAGGAGATACTGCATACGGCCCGAACCGGTGAATGCCTTACCGATGGTCTCCATCGTGATTTTCTCCCCTGACTGGATCGCCTCTGTGAGCGATATGCCGTTGAGCATGGGCATGTAGAAGAGAGCAAGCAACAGAAGCACGCAACCTGCCACCGAAATTCCGATACCCAGCTCCTTGCGGTGAGATTCGAGAGGAGCTGCCATATCACCGGGTTTGCGTGTCAAAAGAATCGCAAACACAAACAGCACCATGATTCCACCTGCATAAACCGCGATCTGAACCGCGCCCAGAAATTCATAACCGAGCTGGAAATAGATTACGGCTGTGCTCAGAAGCGTAAACAGCAGATAAGTGGCTGCACGTAATATTCTGCGCGACGTAACCGCCATCACCGAAAACACGGTTACGGATATGGCGACCACGAAATACAAAATTATATTTGCTACTGAATCCATTAATTGATTATTGTGTTGTTTTAATTTTCGTTAGTTCGATGCTATATATTTTCGAATCAGGAAGCGGATGCATCCTTTGATTCGGGTTTAGCTTGTTCGGGTGCCTTTGGGGCCGTGGCAGGCTTGACCGCCGAATCTGCAGGCTTCGGAACCGGAGCAGCCGCAGGCTTGGGGGTCGGAGCGGGGTCTGCTACCTCCGGACGATAATTAAGCTGCTTTACGAGCGCATCGCGCGTGAACACGGCTTGCTCGAAATCATTGCTGAATTCCAAAGCATCCTGCGGACAAGTGGTCACACACAGCATACAGAATGTGCAGCTGCCGAGATCGTAGAGATACTTGTCGAGCTTGCGCTTCTTCTTGCCGTCGGGCAGATCCACCATCTTTGTCACAAGTTTGATAGTGCCGTTCGGGCAATTCATCTGACAGATACCGCAGGCAATGCAACGATGACGACCTTCGGCATCATATTTGAGCGTGAGTTCCGCTCTGAATCGATCTGCAATCTGAAGTGTCTGTCGGTTTTCCGGATATTGCTCGGTGATTTTCGGTGTCACCAACTCTTTGCCGGTAACACCCATACCTGTGAGCAGACTTTTTACACCCTGACCTACAGACGTGAAATATTCCTTAATATTACCCATGTAGTTTTTAGGTTGTTCTCTTTACTGAATTAATATCTTTTCTGAATCTGTTATCTTTCCACCTGACCTCCGAGAATATCGAGAAGTTCGGTCGTAATGCTCTGCTGACGCAGTTTGTTGTATTCAATCTGCAGTTCATCGAAGAGTTTCTTGGCGTTGTCGTTGGCGCTCTGCATGGCCATCACGCGGGCAGCCTGCTCGGATGCCCGGTTCTCGACTGTGATTTCCTGCATCGACGACATGACAAACATCGGAAGCACTTCATTGAAGATGCTGTTAGCATCAGGCTCAAAAATATAGAGCTGATTATCGTCCTCGTCAGCAGCTTCACTTGTTAGCATCTTTTCCGTTACGGGGAAGAGCTGCTCAATTGTGAGCATCTGCTTGCTCATCGACTTGTAACCCATGAATACAGTCTCTACCAGATCAAGCTCTCCGTTCTGATAAGAATCGCGCAAAGATTTCGTAAACTCGGTTACTTTTTCACCACTCATCTTGGAATTGACTCCCGGAGTAGCGACTACGGTCACATTGTGGTTTTTGATGTGTGCTACCGCCTTAGCCATCTTGCTGCCGACGGGATAAATCACAATCTCCACATCTTTGCCGTACTGGTCGGTGAGCCTGTCGAGTTCTATCAGCAGCCCTTTGAAGATATTGATATTATATGCTCCGCAGAGACCATCGTCAGATCCGTAGACCACAATGCCGACACGCTTCACATCACGGCTCTCGATGAGCGGTGAGTTAAAATTCTCGTCTGTCTGCAGAATATGGCCCATTATGGATTTGATCTGGTTTTTAAAGGGCATAAGGCGTCGCAGACTCTGTTCTTCCTTATGCACTTTAGCAGACGAAATCATCTTCATGGCACCGGTGATCTTTTCACTCGACGCCACTGATCCGATTCGTATTTTTAATTCTTTAAGGGTTGCCATTTCGCGATTCTTCTATGTTCTTAATTATGCACCTGCGCTTACTGTCGCTGCCACCTCTTTGGCGCATGCGGTAAGTTTGGCAGCTACATCGTCAGTGAGCTTTCCGGCGCGGAGTTCGTCAAGCACATCTTTCTGATACTTCATCTGAAGCATCTGGATAAGCTGCTGTTCGAATTCTTTAACCTTATTCAGAGGCACATTCTCAAGCAGTCCGTTGACACCGCAATAGATCACAGCGATCTCATTTTCTACCGGCCACGGATTATACTGAGGCTGGATAAGAAGCTGCTGGTTCTTACGGCCGGTGTCGATTACTTTTGCAGTCACCGGGTCGACATCTCCACCGAATTTGGTGAATGATTCAAGCTCACGATACTGCGCCTGCGCAATCTTGAGCGTACCTGCCACTTTCTTCATCGCCTTGATCTGAGCGTTACCACCCACACGCGATACAGAAATACCGACATTGATGGCCGGACGGATACCCTGATTGAAAAGTGCGGTCTCAAGGAAGATCTGACCGTCGGTAATTGAGATCACGTTGGTCGGGATATATGCAGAAACGTCTCCGGCCTGTGTCTCGATAATCGGAAGAGCCGTGAGAGAACCGCCACCCTTCACTATCGGTTTCATAACCTCGGGAAGGTCATTCATGTTCTCCACAACCTGCTGGTCGGTGATAATCTTAGCGGCACGTTCCAAAAGGCGTGAGTGCAGATAGAAGATATCACCGGGATATGCCTCACGACCCGAAGGGCGTTTAAGCACGAGCGAAATCTCACGATAAGCCACGGCCTGCTTCGAAAGGTCATCGTAAACGATAAGCGCATCGCGACCAGAGTCACGGAAATACTCACCTATGGCCACACCGGCAAACGGCGCATAATATCTCATTGACGCGGAGTCTGATGCATTCGCAGCCACCACTACGGTGTAAGGCATAGCACCATATTTTGTGAGAGTGTTCACCACCGCTGCAACAGTGGACGCTTTCTGACCGATAGCGACATAGATACAGTATACCGGCTTGCCGGCATCGTAGTTAGCTTTCTGGTTGATGATGGTATCAATAGCGATCGCTGTCTTACCTACCTGACGGTCGCCGATGATAAGCTCACGCTGGCCGCGGCCGATAGGAATCATCGAGTCAATAGCCTTGATACCGGTCTGGAGAGGCTGCACAACCGGCTGACGGAAGATAACTCCCGGAGCCTTACGCTCCATCGGAAGCGAGATTCTCTTGCCTTCGATAGGTCCTTTGCCGTCGATAGGCTCGCCGAGCATGTTGATCACACGCCCGAGCAATCCTTCTCCGACCTGAATAGACGCAATTTCTCCCGTGCGTCTCACAGACATGTTCTCGGTTATTGAATTCACTTTGTCGAGAAGCACCACGCCGACATTGCTCTCCTCAAGGTTGAGGGCAATACCTTTCGCGCCGTTCTCGAACTCCACGAGCTCATTACTTCTCACATTCTCAAGTCCGTAGACGTGCGCCACACCGTCGCCGACGTTAAGCACAGTGCCCACTTCTTCAAATTTGACTTTTGAATTGATGTTTTCGAGCTCTTGTTTTAAAACATCTGATATTTCGCTGGGATTGAGCATCTTGTTAGTTACTTAAGAGATTTTGACGTAATTGTGCGAGTTCACCGCTCATTGAGGCATCCATTCGGGTGGAATCAACATCTATGATGAATCCACCGATGATTTCAGGATCTATCTCGTAAGAATATTCGAAGGTGGTGTCTTTAAATGATTTCTCAACGACCTTGCGAAGCTTGTCGATTTCAGAATCGGGCAATTTCACAGCAGTCGTGATCTTCACCTGCGAAATCTTATTCTGTCTGCGATAGATATCTCTGTAAGCGAGCGCCATCAGATAAGCAAACTCCTCTCTTTTATGATCCAGAATGAGTTTGACAAACCGTCTGTAGTCTTCACCGGGGTTCTCCCCTGCCGATTTCAACAGCACTGCCTCCTTGTCGGCTATTTCCACATACGGGTTTGCCAACAATTTCTCCAGACCGCTGTTGTTCTGAAAAGATTCCACCACATGCTTCATCTCTTCATAAACGCTCTTGGCATTTCCGCTTTCCACGGCCACTTTGTACAGTGCCTTGGCATATCGGTTGGGAATTAATCCGGCTATCATCTGCTATCAGTTTTTCTGTATTTCATCCAATAATTTGTTGACAAGTTCAGTCTGTGCATCACTGCTCTTCATCTGGCTTCTAACCATCTTCTCAGCAATGTCGATTGAGAATTTGCCAACTTCATTTCTAAATTGCAACTCAGCTTCCTTGCGTGCCTGCTCGATGGAGGCCTTAGCAGCATCCATTTCCTTGCGGGCAGCCTCAGCGGCCTCAGTCTTTGCCTGCTCGATGATTTCTGTCTTCATCTTGGCGGCCTCACGAAGCATCTCGGCCTGACGGGCCTGAGCTTCGGCTACATATTTCTGGGCTTCGCTGCGGGCATTGTCAAGTTGCTCCTTGGCTTGCCTTGCATCTTCCACGCCCTGGTCGATGGTGCTGGCTCTCTGATCCATCATTTTGATGATTACCGGCCAGCCCCATTTTGCCAACACAAGGAAAAGCAGGATGAACGCTACGAACATCCAGAATACCAAGCCAAAATCGGGCGTGAATAATTCCATTAGAGAGAATTTTATTTAATGAACAATGCCAAAGCTGATACGATCACTGCGAAGAGTGCTACACCCTCGATAAGAGCGGCGATCACAATCATGTTGCTTCGGATATCTCCGGCTGCCTCAGGCTGACGGGCGATGGCTTCCATTGCAGAAGAACCGATCTTACCGATACCGATACCTGCGCCGATTGCTGCTAATGCTGCTCCGAGAGCTGCTCCAAGTCCTGCGATAGGTTGCAGAGAAAGTTCTGCCAAAATTGTTGATAACATAATTCAGTAATTTTTAGTTGTTATTTAATTTTAATTTTTATTCTTTCTTTTTGTCAATTTGACAATTTGTCATTATGTCGTATTGACAAGTTGTCTTCAAATTAAGCGTGAGCATCAGTTGAGGCGGCTAATTTTTCTAAAGCACCTTTCTCATCGTTAAGCTCCCGGTTAATCTTATTCTCAAGCTCAGCGTTACCGGCATCTTTCTTCTCTTCGTGTTCATGCTCTTTGATTACTGCCATCGAAATGAAGAGAGCTGAAAGGAGTGTGAAGACGTATGCCTGAATGAAACTCACAAGCACATCGAGAAGAAGCATGAAGACGGAGAATAGCACCGACACTACTGTCGCACCACCGGCAACCGCACTTCCGAACGCAGCAAATATGAAGATAAGGAGAGTTAGAGTAATCACGATGATATGGCCTCCCATCATGTTTGCGAACAGACGCACGCACAATGCTGCAGGCTTTGTGAAGATACCGAATATCTCGATTACCTGCATGATGGGGAGCGGACATTTGAGGAACAAAGGCACATCGGGCCAAAAGATCTCTTTCCAATAATGTTTTGTTCCGAAGATGTTTGTCACCACAAAAGTCATAGTGGCCAATACGAGGGTAACCGCGATGTTACCAGTAAGGTTTGCACCGCCCGGGAATATCACGATCAGACCCACGAGGTTCATTATCAAGATGAAAAAGAAGCAAGTGAGAAGATATGGGGCGAATCGTTTTGTGTTCTCTCCGAGAGTGCTCTTGATTGTGTCGTAATAAACGAAACCGACAAGCATTTCAAAGAATCCCATACCTTTACGGGGAGCGCGAAGACCGCGGCGTGCATAGTATCTTACAAGACCCATGACCATTGCAGTAACCAGAATTGCCGCAATAAAGAGAGCCATCACATTCTTCGTTATCGAAATGTCCAGAGGTTTGTATTCCTTGTAATACACGTCGTTAACATCGGCATATTCCGTTTCATCTGGATTTGCCTTTATATCTGCGGCAGCAGCCTCAGCCTCCGCCTTATCGAGCGGAAGCAACTGCACCACTTTATCCTTGTGTTTACCTTCATGACGCAACATGAAGTCATATTTCTTACCATCCTTCTCGATGGTTTTGATTACCGGAACAAGGTGTTTAGAAATCTTACCGGTGGCCTCATTCTCCACAACCTGAACTTCGGTCAGATCTCCGGAAGAGAAGCAGAACCATTTGCCATCTTCCGCTCTCAGGATTACGGGCAATGGAATTCGGTAAACGTGAGAAAACGGCACCTCCCATCCGTAGCCATCGCCAAGATGTTCAAAGATAATTTCCTTGACATCGAGTTCCCCCTCTTTTTCCGCATGGTCTGCGGCAGACAATGAAAACGGGAAAAGAAGTATCAGCGTCAGTAAGATCGCAGGTATGGTGAAACGTTTAGACATAGTCTCTATCTTTAATAAATGCACACTGAAATGACATTGTTGTTCACATCGGCGATGCCGCCCTCAATATCAAGCGACTCTTCTGCACCGGCTGGTGTAGTGTAACGGATCTTACCCTTTACCAATACCGAAATCAGAGGAGCGTGG
Organism: Muribaculaceae bacterium; assembly: GCA_029071345.1. GTDB lineage: Bacteria > Bacteroidota > Bacteroidia > Bacteroidales > Muribaculaceae > Lepagella. The sequence goes on from JAIEAO010000070.1 coordinate 17,071, forward strand.
TTTTTGAGCACCGTAAACGAGCCAAGTTCCCCGGGCAACGTTACAGAGTTCGCTTCCCCCTTGAATGTGATTTCGTGAGCTGATATTATTTCGAGTGTCATTTATCTGAATATTAATATAAAACCTTAGATTGGCTTACTTCACATCTTCGAGCATCTTCTTACCCTTGGCGATAGCCTCGTCGATAGTGCCGACGTTGAGGAACGCCTGCTCCGGAAGATCGTCAAGCTCTCCGGAAAGGATCATCTTGAACCCGCGGATAGTCTCAGACAGAGGTACCATAACGCCGGGGAGACCGGTAAACTGCTCGGCAACGAAGAATGGCTGCGAAAGGAATCGCTGAGCACGACGCGCCCGTGCCACAACCAATTTATCTTCGTCGCTCAATTCATCGACACCGAGAATGGCGATGATATCCTGAAGTTCGTTATATTTCTGAAGAAGCTGTTTTACGGCCTCGGCCACATTGTAGTGCTCCTCACCTACGATGTTGGGATCGAGAATACGAGACGTAGAATCAAGAGGATCCACAGCAGGATATATACCGAGCTCAGCAATCTTACGGTTCAACACGGTAGTTGCATCAAGGAAGCTGAATGTTGTAGCCGGAGCCGGGTCTGTCAAGTCGTCGGCAGGCACATAGATAGCCTGAACCGATGTGATGCTACCCTGCTTGGTCGAAGTGATTCGCTCCTGAAGAGCACCCATCTCCGATGAAAGAGTCGGCTGATAACCTACAGCTGAAGGCATACGTCCGAGAAGCGCAGAAACCTCTGAACCGGCCTGAGTGAATCGGAAGATATTGTCGATGAAGAGAAGCACCTCTTTACCGCCGCCGTCATTGTCGCGGAACTGTTCTGCTACGGTCAGACCTGAAAGAGCCACACGAAGACGAGCACCCGGGGGCTCATTCATCTGTCCGAACACGAGAGTACACTGAGAATTCTTAAGCTCGTTCTCGTCGACATCAGCGAGATTCCACTCACCTTTCTCCATGCCTTCCTCGAATTTCTTACCATATTTGATAACGCCGCTCTCGATCATCTCGCGGAGAAGGTCATTACCCTCACGAGTACGCTCACCAACACCGGTGAATACGGAGAAGCCGTCGTGACCCTTGGCGATATTGTTGATAAGCTCCTGAATCAACACAGTCTTACCAACACCGGCACCACCGAACAAACCGATCTTACCACCTTTCGAATAGGGTTCGAGGAGGTCGATCACCTTGATTCCGGTAAATAGGATTTCCTGAGAAATTGCCAGGTCATCGAAAGCAGGAGCCGGCTGATGGATAGGACGCAAATTATCACGGTTCAACTCACCGAGCATATCGATAGAGTCTCCGATGACATTAAGCAGACGACCTTTGACCTGATTTCCGGTGGGAACCGCAATCGGGCGCTCAAGGTTGAGGACTTTCACGCCACGGCGAACACCGTCTGTACTCTCCATTGCCACACACCTTACGATATCCTCGCCGATGTGCTGCTCAACTTCGAGAATGAGCTCTTCGCCATTGTCGCGCTCCACTTTCAGAGCTGTGTAAATAGGAGGTATATTTTCTTTGCCTCCCTCAAACGAGACATCTATCACAGGTCCGATTACCTGGGTCACTGTGCCGTAATTTGCGCTCATATTGTATCTTGTTTTTTTAATTAATAATTAATAGCTTAGTCTTTAGTAGATCTAAAAAATGTTATTGACTTTGAATTATTAATTATTAATTTTGAATTCTTAATTTTTATTAGAAGTGCCATCCGAGAGCCACACAAACCGCCATAAGAATCAGGTTTGCAAGCGAGAACGGCATGAGATATTTCCACTCGAAAGAAAGCATCTGGTCGATACGCACACGCGGGAATGTCCATTTAAACCAGATTATGACGAATGAGATGAAGAATGATTTACCAAGGAACCATACAATAGAGGGTATCCAGTTCATCACATTGTTGAAAGCATCCCAACCGGGAACGTGCAGAGGCATCCATCCTCCGAGGAACATCAGTGAGGCTATTCCAGAAACGATAAAGAGATTGAGGTATTCGGCGAGATAGAAGAAACCGAAGTGGATACCTGAATACTCAGTATGGTAGCCGGCGGTAAGCTCGTGTTCTGCCTCAGGGAGGTCGAACGGACCGCGGTTAGTCTCGGCTGTAGCGGCGATCACATAGATGATGAATGCTATAATCGCGGGAATGTGACCGCGGAAGATGAACCATGCACTTTCTTGCTCGTTGACGAGTTCCGACACATTCATCGTTCCGGCCAGAACACAGATTGTCATGAGAGCAATACCCAATGAAAGCTCATAACTGATCATCTGCGCACCGCTTCGCATCGCACCGATAAGCGTATACTTGTTATTGGAAGCCCAACCGGCAAGGAGGATACCCAATACACCGACAGAAGAAACAGCGAGAATGAAGAATATACCGATATTCCAATTGATGATCTGCAAACCATTACCCCATGGAAGACAAGCAAGCATCGTTACCGAAGAGGTAATGATGATATAAGGAGCAAGCTTGAAGAGGAAACGGTCGGTTCCTTTAAGAGAGATAAGCTCTTTGATCAGGATCTTGAACATATCTGCAAACACCTGCAGCAAACCCCACTTACCCACACGCATCGGGCCTAAACGGCACTGGAACCATGCGCAAAGCTTACGCTCATAAAGAATGTAGAAAAGAGCCAGCACGGTGTAGGTCAACAGCACAAGCACCGCGATTACGACACACTCGATCAAAACCGCAAGCCACTCGGGCATAACCCCGAGCAACATATTATTGATCGCTTCTGTCCATGTTCCGAAATTAAACATATTGTTCTATTCTGTTATTGCTTTCTCCGCCTCCGGCGAAGATATGTTGTTATTGTTGTCTTAATCTTGAGTTATAGCCGTCTATCGGTCAATATCCGGAATCACAAAGTCGAGAGCCGCACCAATTGTGATAAGGTCGGCAATCATATAGCCCGAGCAAGTGAGATTCATAACGCCCACGAGATTGAAGCAGGGACTCTGCATATGGACACGGAATGGATTCTTCTCACCGGTCGATTCGATATAAACACCGAATGTGCCTCGGCTGGCCTCCACCTGCTGATACCAGCGTCCGGCCGGAAGTTTGATAATCTTCGGCACCTGCGCACGGATATCACCCTCGGGAATTCTATCTACGAGCTGAGCAAGGATTCGGCAACTCTGCTCGATCTCCTTCATACGCACCATATAACGGGAATAGGAATCACATCCTGTTTCGAGGATTTCATCGAATTCCACTTCATCATATACAGCATACGGATGTTTCTTACGGCAGTCGCAACTCCAGTTGGAACCGCGGCCGCTCGGACCCGTAATAGCGTAATTGACAGCATCTTCTTTGGAAAGGTATCCGACACCTTTCAGACGATTTTTAGCGATAAGGTTACCGGAGAATACTTTATGATACTCTTTCAGACGATCAGGCATAATCTCGATAAGATGCTTGACATCTTTTACGAAATCAGGGTGAAGATCTGCGATTACACCACCGATCACGTTATAGTTCATCGACATTCGCGCACCGCAAGTCTTCTCGAAGATATCAAGAACCATCTCACGTTCGCGGAAGCCGTAGAAGAATGCAGTGGTAGCGCCAAGGTCCATTGCCGTACAGCCGAACGAAAGAAGATGCGAGCTGATACGCATCAACTCGTCCATCATTGTGCGGATCACCTGAGCGCGCTTGGGAACCTCCAAACCGAGAGCCTTTTCAATACACATACAAAGGCAGTGACGGTTCTGATGAGCCGACATATAGTCCATACGGTCGGTGAAATGAAGAATCTGCGGATAAGTCAGTCCTTCGCAAAGTTTCTCGATGCCGCGATGGATATATCCGGAAACCACATCTACTTTCTTGACGATCTCTCCATCAAGAGAAGCGCGGAAACGCATTACGCCGTGGGTTGACGGGTGCTGCGGACCGATGTTAACTACATATTCATCTTCATTGAAAACCTTTACAGGCTTCTCAACTATTTTGCCGTTCTCATCCTCAACATAAGTTTTTGAGTCGTCCTCGTTGATTTCATCTTCAAGACGAATAGGATTGAGTTTCGGATCGGCATCATAATCCTTACGAAGAGGATGACCGATCCAGTCATTGCGCAGGAAGAAGCGGCGCATATCGGGATGATTTACAAACTTAATGCCGAACATATCGTAAACCTCCCTCTCCTGGAAGTTAGCAACTTTCCAGAGGTCGCTCACGCTATGAATATAAGCATCGTCGCGGTTTTCAGCCACAACTTTCACTGCAATCATATCCCATTTATGTGAAGTGGAAGTGAGATAATAAATCACACCTACACTGTCTTTCCAGTCCATTCCGACAACTGCAGAGAGCACATCGAAATCAAGATCCCTGTCCTCTTTAAGATGCTTGGCCAGGGAATACCATTTATTTTCAGGCACGGTCACCAGCAGATTCTCACCATCTTCATAGGTTGCCTCCGGGCAGACACGACTGATTATTTCTTTTATATCGCTCATGGTTATAAGTGATTCTCGTTAGTCTGAGTGATTTAGCTTTTTATCCTATTTCCCCTTTCTCCTCGGGATGCTCTGCGAAAAATTCCTCAATTTTCTCCTTGCGGTTTACGCCGCCGAAGAATTTCTGCACCTTAATCTTGCGCTGAAGCTGCATGAGCCCGTAGAACATAGCCTCCGGACGCGGAGGACAACCGGGAATATAGACATCTACCGGAAGAATCTGATCAACTCCCGGCACGACGCAATATGAATTCTTGAACGGACCGCCCGAAACGGCGCAACCTCCGCAGGCAATTACATACTTCGGTTCGGCGAGCTGTTCATAAAGACGGCGCATCACAGGAGCCATACGGTGAACGATTGTACCCTGCACCATCACATAGTCGGCCTGACGAGGTGAGTTGCGGGCCACCTCAAAGCCGAAGCGAGCCATATCGTAACGTGCGGCACCGAGACTCATAAACTCAATAGCGCAACAGCTTGTACCGAAACAAAGGGGCCACAGTGAATTGGATATACCCCAGTTGATTAGTTCATCCATTTTGCCGACCACCACGTTGGCGCCGGTAGCGTTGAGTTCCTCTACAAGTTTATCGATATACTCGTTATCCTTGAAGTCCTCACGCTTCATACTTTTAATGCTGTCTATTGCCATTTCAAAGCTCCTTTCTTCCAAGCATAGGCGAGGCCCAAGATAAGTACAAACATGAAGATAGCGATGCAAAGGAGACCCTGAGGACCAAGTCCCTTCATAACCACTGACCACGGCCAGAGGAAAACGGTCTCCACATCAAATATAAGGAACAGGATAGCAAAGATATAATATCCTGCCTTGAACTGAATCATTGATTCTCCACGAGTCGGGATACCGCACTCGTAAGGTTCAGCCTTTTTAACTGAGAATGATTTCGGTGAAATCAATTTGGCTATGAGAAGCGCGGCAAACACGAGCCCGATACCCGTAAGCACTGCCGTCACCGACAGGGCACCATTGCCAATCTCCAGCAATAAATTCATATCTATTTATCTATTAATTAGTTACAAATCATTTCTCATTTCAGCCTTTTCCATCTGATTATAGAAAGGCCAATTTCAAGTGCAAAGTTATTTAAAAATTCTTAAAAAGACAAATCATTTAACCCTCACTTTCACAAAATTTCACAATCAGAGGCCGATTCTTGTGAACCGGCCTCTGATTGCAATTGCCAATTTTTATTTACTTTCTATTACTGGGCCGGGGTAGTCTGAGGCTTTACGATGTAGCTGCCTGAGAATGCTCCGTTGAAGACGTTAGAAACTTTATAGCTGATGTGAGCACTGGTAAGGTCGCCACCGACTGAGAGGGAGAACGAGTTGAAGATGCGATCGGTGTTAGGTGTGCCTACTGAACCTTCGTAACACACGGGGGTGATATCCTTTCCGTTGATCTCATATCCGGTATTGGTGAAGGTGACGGGAAGATCCTTGAGCACTACATTGGTAAGGGGTTTGGGCATCTCTTCGGCAAATCTTGCATCGTAGAGGATCACTGTAGCTTTCTTGTCGGTAGGATTGATAATCACACGATATTTCACATCGTCGGAGTTGAAGCTCTTATCTACACCGGCGACAGAATAGGAAGTGTTTGTGGTGCCGGTGAAGGTGACATCTGTCCAGAACGTGCGTACTCTAACATTATCACCGGCCTGATAGCTTGCGACCAGATATTTGTAGCCGGTGGGAATAACTATTGCGGGAAGGCCGCTGATGATCGGCGGGATGTTAGCCATAGTGGTGATCTGAAAATCGATATTGTATATATCTTTGCTCTTGAATGTCTCCAGATCGATAACTTCGTGAATACCGTCATTCCACTGATAGTTCATCACCTTGTATTTAATCGGATCGGTCACGAAACTTATAGGCTGGATTGAGTTGGTAACTTCACCTGCGATTGTTCCGGTTGCGGCGATCTGATCAAAATTGAAATTATAGACAGATGAAACAACTACAGGACCTGCTGATCCATCAACTGTGGTGATAAGATTGAATGTCTGTGAACTGAAGCTTACTGTAGAAGTAACGCCACTATTATGATCACATGAACTGAATCCTGCAACAGCTACAGCTGCCAGAGAAAGAAGTAATGATTTCTTCATATTCGTATATTATTATTTTATTTCATATTCTATTTAAACGGAGGGTCACTATGTGTTATTATTTCCTTACCCTTAGATACTCATTATTAATTCGCCTCTTCGAGGCTATAATATGGAGGTGGATACCCTCCCCACACCTTTGTCGCTGCGCTCCTCGATGCGGGGTTATTACTACTTCACCCCTTCGGGGTTTATATATACGCTTAATGTAATTACATTTTTATATTATAGCGCACGGTAACACCTATCTCCCACGGACGCCCACGCTGCAGAAACTCATTGCTCATCGACATGAAATAGAATGTATGGTATTTGGTATTTGTCAGATTCTTACCCCAGAGTTGCACACTATAGTTCCGGGCCTCCACCGTCAGCGATGCTCCGAGCTGTGCGTAAAACTTCTGCCATAGAGTATTGCTTTCATTCCAATAAATCTTTCCTGTGCCGCGCATATTGAGGTCGCAGGTAAGTTTTCCCTCCGTAATAAAAGGGAGATCGCAACTATAGAGCGTCTGGAGGAAAAGCGTATTCTGCGGAGCGTATGGGAGCACTTTCCCTTTATAATCTACAAGGCCATCAAAGAATTCGCGGAAGCGGGCATTTGTATACCCGTAACTGCCGTTGAAATGCCAATGAGCCGAGGGTGAGTATCCCAACGAGACCTCCCCTCCCACGCTTCGGGTCTTGCCGGCATTGGTCATGATACGGCCTGTGGTCGAGCCCGGAGGGAACATTGTAAGCTGCTGGTCGCGGCAATCGATATAGAACAATGAGAGATCAGCCGAAAGCTTGGCATCGAAAGCCGCGAGATGCGCACCGATTTCGTAGTTCCAGCTATATTCAGGCTTGTATCCTACCACTGAATTCACGTCGTATTCGTTGCCTATACCCATGATGCGCATCAGTCTTTGCTGGAGCACTTCGCTAAACATCTGGGTATTGAAGCCTCCCGATTTGTAACCTTTGGTTACCGTGGCGTATACATTACCCACTTCCGATGGAAGATTATAAAGCACCGAAACCTTCGGCATCCAAGTGAAATATTGGCGTTTGAGTTTACCCTTGTCGTCAATCTCGATATTGACCGTATTGAAATACTCTTTTTCACCACCGGGGATAAGATGCATGATGTCGTAGCCGGTGTCGCAATAGCTGCGGTAATTAAGGTTAGCCCGTTCATAATCCAATCGGATTCCGGCGGTGAAATTCCACCGGCCGAGAGTGTATTTCGACTCGTGATATAAGGCCACTCCGAATGTCGGAATGCTAAAGTCACTGTTCAACGGGAATTCTCGGCCGTGCCATTCGATAGGATATTCCGGATTGGCATTATTGCGGTAATGCTCTATGAGATTGGCAATACCATCATCTTTAAAAGTCACCGGCGCCTTCATGTGCATATCCTTATAAAACCCGAAGAATCCGGCAAGCCATTTATAATCTCCACCCAACCGGTCGCCCTTGAAAACAAGATCTTCCGTAACGGCTGTCTCCTTCTGTTTCTGAGTGATATTAAAGTAAGAATCAGGAAGAAAATCCTGATCGAGCGTCATATTGTCATTGATATGCTGCACACTCGTGATCGAAACCAAGTTCCATCCCTCTCCACGGTAATTGAGCGTTAAGCCGTCATTGATAGTGAACCGACGGTAAAAACAGGTGTCATTATAATTTATCAATCCTGTCAGGGCATATTCATAGGGATAGCCACCCTGACGCAGGAGAGAAGATGCAAGTACATTCTGGATATACAACCGATCTGACACCCGCCATTGACTCTTCATCCTTATTGCTCCGCTCTTCTCCTTATCGAGATATTTGTTATCGTATGCATTCTTGAAAAATCCCCCGAGATATGAGAAATTAGCGGTTATGGAATTGGCGAACGAATCTGAGAAGCGGTGATACCACCCCGCGGCTAATTTATAGTCATTTCCACGACCGGCCTCCGCCATGAACCGCCACCCTTGCCACCGCATCGGGGAGAGGGTCTGTATATTGATGAGACCGCCCATCGTGTTTCGGCCATAGAGGGCGGACTGCGGTCCGCGTAACATCTCCACCGAGGCTATGTCTGCAAGGTCGAAGTCGTAGGAATTCTTGTTCAAGTAGGGCACATTATCCACGTTCAAACCCACCGCCGGATGATCCATCCTCGCACCGAGTCCTCTGACGTATATTGAAGACGTGATACGCGAACCATAATCCGGCATATAAAGATTAGGCACAACATCTGAAATCCCTTTGATGGTGACGGTGTTGAGTTCTTCGAGCTGTGCGCGGCCGATAACCGTGGCCGACACAGCATCAGATCGAAGTTTTGCATCTTGCTTAAGGCCGACAACATTAATTTCCGTGAGAACTGAAGCCGTGGTATCCTCATTAACAACGCCGACAGCGGCAAACGCCTCTCCGATCGGAGTTGCTGCCGCTGTCAGTAATATGAGCGATGGAAGATGTTTAGTGATTGCCATTATCGTGGAATTTGATGCAAAGATAACCCGCGCATCAAATCCTCGCAATCCCCAATTTCGGTGAATTATTGCGCAGATGGGTCAAAATCGGATTCATTGATCCACGGAGCCTCTATTTTTTCTCCGGCTTTCATCCGATTGTAATAATCATGCGATTTGCTCATATTCGGATATTTATCAAAAATATCTCCCTTACCCTCCATGCGTGGATCGCCCTGAGCTTTAAGACGAGCGGTCATTTCCGAATCCATCTCTTCGGCTATCTTTTTATATTCCGACTTTCCGATAAGATTATTCATGCAAAGGGGATCTATGCTCACATCATAGAGCTCCGCTTCTCCTCTCTTACCCATCGAAAGATCCCAGAAATATTTAGTTGAGAGATTATGGCGGGCTTTGATGATCTCGGTCTTTGTCGGTGAACCATCAATGTTCATATACCCCGTAACAGGATCTCCGGCCGGCCAGCGCGAAGGCTCGTAGTTTCGGATATATAGATATTTCCCTTTCAACATCGAGCGCATCGGATAACCCTCATCGTCAGGTCGACCCACATCGTGACGCTCCTTACCCATCATCATCACCGCGCGGTCGATCGTCTTATCGGCATTATCCTTTATTACATCCATAAAACTGTGACCCTCTATCGGCTGCATACCGTATTTCTCGCCATCCACTCCGGCCACTTCGAGCAATGTAGGCGCAAAATCGATTACGCTTATCAGTTCATCGCTTCTTCTACCGGGGTTCTTCAGTTCATCACCCCACATCACAGCCATCGGGATATGGTTGGAGAAATAATAATCCTGCCCCTTCACACGCGGAAACGGCATACCGTGGTCAGAGGTCACGATGACGATGGTGTTCTGCAATTCGCCGATAGAATCGAGCTGAGCCAAGATTCTTCCGAGGTGATTGTCGAAATGCTCCACCTCCAAAGCATAGTCAAGCATATCCGTGCGCACCACATCATTGTCAGGCCAGTATGAGGGCACGCTGTCAATATCCTCAACCCTCTTTCCGGCTTTCAATGAAGACTGATATTCATAACCGCGATGAGGTTCCCTTGCGCCATACCAGAAACAGAATGGCTTCGATGGGTCTCTTTCAGCAAGGAACTGCCCGAAGTTTGCCGAATAGTCAATCGGAGAGATATCCGGAGTCGGAGGTGTGGTTCGAATCTTATTATAGGCCTTACCGGTCAACTTACGGTTTGAGCCATCTGCGTTGACCGCGATCCCGGGTCCCCACCCTTTTCCTGTGTAACCGGTAACATAACCGTTCTTTTTCAACACCTCCGGAAAGGAGACAAATTTCTGAGGGAAATTACACCAATGGTTTGCAGCTTCTTCGAGCTGCCAGGAGTTGCGACCCGTAATCATGCACGCACGCGAGGGTGCCGACTTGGAGTTGCATGTGAATGCGTTGTCGAACAAGACACCTTGCCGTGCAACCTTGTCAAAATTCGGGGTATTGATCCAGCGATGACCGTAGGCGCTGAAATGCCCGGCATCGTCCGCCACACAAAACAAAATATTCGGTCTTTTCTTCTGCTGATTCTCATTTTTTGCTGCATAAGCGTTGACAGATCCCGCAACGCAAGCAATCGACAAGCAACTGTAAAGCAAATGGATTCTATTCATATTCATGTATTTAGGTTATAGAGTAAAAAGCTTCGTTGACGAGTAAACACCGCAAAGGTAATAAAAAAATCCGTTATCACAACCAATGCACATATGCATAAAAAGTCTCGGAAAGGCTAATCAACTTTATTAATTAGTCTCTCCGAGCTGATGTTACAATAAGCTGCCGGTAAGTTACTCGGAGTAGAGGTTTTCCTCTTTTTCGGGGATGTATTTTTCTACAAGCTTCCTGATTTTCGTCAGGTCGGGTTTCTTGTTTGCATAGTCTATCAATAACCCTATCGGATAGAGGTCGGGATCGGATGCTGACTGGAAATCAGCTGCATCTTCCGAGTAGTCACCATCCTCCACCGCATCTTCTTCGATAGCGTAGTCGCTATAAGCGATCGCTGTGTCAGCATCTTTGTGCCGCTCGATACCGACCAAGAGAGTAGTAGGTATGATACTTAACTGTGGGTCTTCTCCAAAATAACCGGGATTTTCGATAACTTCAGCCACCTGGTTGGCTATTACGTCTGTAAGTTCTTTGCGTGTCATAGTATTTATGTTTTATTATTAAAACGCCTGTCTCTTTGAAATGGTTGAAAAAGATCGTTTTCTATAGTTATCTGATAATCAAGCAGAGATAAAATCAAAAGATATTTTTAGTTAATTTTTTTGAAAAATTTATTAGCAGGTTTTAAAGCTGAGGAATCTTATATATAGAAACGATAACAACAATAATTAAAATTTACAGACCTGATATCATGAATTTGAAATCAACTCTATTCGGTGCGGCTATTATTGCTTCCTTTCCTATTCTTACCGCGACAGCTGAAACAAAAGTTGTGGCTCACCGAGGATTCTGGAACACAGAAAACTCAGCTCAGAATTCCCTTGCTTCTTTTGCGAAGGCTGATTCTATCGGATGCTTCGGCTCGGAGATAGATGTTTGGCTCACTACTGACGACCACTTAGTTGTAAACCACGATAAAGTATATCAAGGTCTCTTCATGGAGACTGCCCCGTTTGAGGATATCCGCGCACTGCGCCTTCCCAACGGCGAGAAGATTCCTACTCTCGACGAATATCTTGCCGAGGTCAGAAAGCACCCTGATACACGCCTCGTACTTGAGATGAAATCGCTCACCGACTATTCCCGCGAGGATGTATCCGCCAATAGAATCGCGGAACTTCTGCGCAAACATGGTGTGCTCGACCGCACTGATATCATCGTCTTTTCCCTTAACGCTGCGATGACTTTCCGCAAACTTTTTCCGACGGGAGTTAAGATATTCTATCTTGATGGAGATCTTTCACCGAAGAAAGTAAAGAAATTAGGCCTTAATGGCATCGATTATTCTGTAAAAGTGCTTAAAAAGCATCCGGAATGGGTGAAACAGGCTCACGATAACGGAATTGAGGTTAACGTGTGGACCGCCAATACGGAGGAGGATATGAAATATTTCATTGACCTCGGAGTGGATTACATCACCACCGATCATCCCGATACGCTTGTAAAATTACTTGATAGCTACAAACCTAAATCAAATAAAAAGAACAAAAAATCATAAGGTAATATTATTGTTTAAATTAAAATGTTAGGACAACTTGTGACTCGTATCACTATTACACTTATAATGGTTGTTTTAGTCGCGATGCTCGGGGTGGCGTGCAGTCATCCCGAGCTGCCCGGCGCTCCCGACCTGCCCAAGCAGGAGATTCCTAACATACCGTCTGTTCCTGACGATGATGAGGAGGAAACTCCCAAGTCAGAGGTCACTCCACCTGCCGATGGTGCCACTATCTACGGAAGAGTGACAACAAATGTCGGAACTCCGGTTTCGGATGTTGCGGTATCTGACGGTATCAATGTCACTCTGACAGACGATAAGGGTTATTATTCCCTTATATCCGACAAGTCGAAAGGGTGTGTATTTATCTCCACGCCGGGCAATTACACAGCAGGAGCAGCAGAAAACCGCTATATGTTCTGGCATAAACTAACACTGATGCCAAGTGTGCTTGAGACTCATGATTTTATCCTTTATCCGACCGACAACAACAATTATACCGTAATCATCAGTGCCGATCAGCACATCGCCAATCGTGTCGACGACCTTTCGCAATTCCGTTCTAAAGTCGTTCCGGATATAAACGAAACTATCGCCATAGAGAGGAGCAGAGGCAATAAGGTCTACTCCCTAACACTCGGAGACATCAGCTGGGAGCAGTTCTGGACCGCCAATTCGTTCGGTCTGGATGATGCCCTTGAATGTTACCGCGATCTTGATTGCAATACATATCACACTATCGGCAACCATGACAATGACCCGTATATCTCCGACGACTGGCAGTCATCAGCCATTTTCCGCCGACTCATTGGTCCGAACTATTATTCATTCAATATCGGGGAGGTGCACTATGTAAGTCTTGACAACATAATCTATAACAATCCTAATGCAACTGATTCTGAGATGGGGGAACGGTCATACGACCGCGCCCTTACTCAGGACCAGATCGAATGGCTCGCTAAAGACCTCGCAGTGCTGAAAGACAAGTCCACACCGATCGTGATTTGCGCTCACGTTCCGTTCTACTCCGACCCTACGATCTCGTCGGGCGAGGCCGTGTCGAAACGGAATATGCTTAATATGGAGGATTTGGAGAATGTGCTGAAACCATATACCAATGTCACCCTCTTCTCAGGGCACTATCACCGCAACTATACCGTAGTCTCACCATACAATCCTAATATTAAGGAGCACAATGTGGCCTCACTTTCGGCTACGCTGTGGTGGACCGCTCGCCCCGGTTATACCGATAAGCACCTTTGCACCGATGGTTCGCCCGGTGGCTACGGACTTCTCCGTGTCAACGGTCGCGATGTCGATTATATGTATAAAGGTATAGGATGCAGTGAAAATGATCAATTCCGCATTTACGACCTCAACACCGCAATCATCAACGAGTCGACCGTCACAAGCACTGCAAAATATAAGGAGATGGTCAAGGACTACGCGGGCAATTATTACAATCCCGCCAAAAATAACTATGTACTTATCAATGTCTACAATTGGCAGCCAGACTGGAAGATTGAGGTCTTCGAGGGCATAACATCCTTGACTCCGAAACGCGTCCGGGTGAAAGACCCGCTTCACATTCTCGCTTACGAATGTCAACGATTAAGCCACAAGGCGGTGCCGACAGCGACTTCGACATATACCACTCAAAACTCTTCGCACTTTTTCCGCGTAAAGGCATCAAAAGCCGAATCAAGCATAACTGTAAGGGTAACCGATCATAAAGGAAGAGTGTATTCCTCCACTGTGAAGCGACCTTTGAAGTTTGACTTATCAACTTACTAACCTATTATCTCAAACCTTAAAATTTATTATCTTCGTCCCCGTAATACTATAAATTATGAATCAGGATATAGCTAAAATCATCGATTTCCTTTACTCGGAGCCAACCATCCCCGAGGAACTGCTGATGCAGATTCAGGGATGGTTGAATCGCAATGAGGATAATCATGAAGTCACCTCAGCCCTGTTCAATCTTTGGGACGAAGAGTATGGCAAAGGTGCGGGTGAAATCAAACCGGAAGCAATCGAGCGTCTGCTTTCCGAAGTCGAGAGTCGTAACACCGAAGTCTCTGTAACCCGCAAACCGATGTGGAGGAGAATAATCGGATATGCCGCCTCATTAATTGCAGTAATTATTGTCGGCATCGGCTGCTATATTGCCGGCTCAGGTTCGGCCGGTCAGGAGACCATGCTTATAACCGCTCAGGGGTCAGCCGGTTCGTTCACACTCCCCGACGGCACCTCCGTAAGACTGAATTCCGATTCACGTCTGACCTACGATGCCGACAATTTCTTTAAAGATGGAAAACGCTGGGTCAAAATCGAAGGTGAGGCATATTTTGATGTCACCAAAGATAAGAATCATCCCTTTATCGTCGAAATGTCGGATATGGATGTGCAAGTGCTCGGAACATCCTTCGAGGTCCGCGATTATGCATTCTCAGGCCTGAAGGAAGTGGTGCTTCTTACCGGAAAAGTAGAGGTTACCACCCCCGGCAACGCAAAGCCCGAGACACTTTATCCTGATCAACGTCTGGTTTACGACACTGCGACCGGCAAATGCAACGTGGAAAGCACTTCAGCAGAGACCTACTGCCGCTGGATATATCCCAAGCTCAAACTTGAGAACGAACCTTTAGGAGATATTCTCATCACTATCGGACGCAAATACAGCGTGGATCTTGATATCTCTGCCGAAGTGGATACATCAGCCCGTCTGAGCCTTACGCTGGCCAACGACGATCTTGAAGACCTCATGTCGGCCCTCTCCTATCTCACCGACATCGATTACAGTATAACCGATAATAAATTGTCGGTATATCCTCTACCATAAATGAATTAACTATTTTACATTTAATAACTAACCTATCTTATCCAATGATTCAGACAAAGCTACACACACGCGTCAGGAGGCTGGCAATGCTGTTGGTGATCGCTGCAAGCTCTCTTTCTGCTCTTGCGCAGAAAGAGACTCTGAGCATCAAAGCTGACAATATGCCTATCCGCGACGTTCTCAACATGATTGAGAAAAAGAGCAGCTACACCGTGGCATACGCCGAGGCCGACATTCCCCTCGACAAGAGAGTCACCGTCAAGGCTGAAAACAAACCTATCGGACAGATCATTCGCGAAATTCTTCCCGGAGCTGCCGTTCGTGTTCAAAACAAAAAGATTCTCATTGCAAGCTCTCAGACGCCAAAAAAGGAGTCAGAGCCCGAAAAAGCAGCTTCAACAAATAAAAAGAAGAATTCCTGGACAGTTTCGGGCTTAGTAGTCGATGAAAAAGGAGAACCTCTGATTGGTGTCACTGTGATGCAGAAAGGTTCCACCAACGGTGCCTCAACAGATGTCGACGGTAAATTTTCGCTCCAGGTTACAGATGCCAACCCCGTGCTGATCGCCCGCTATGTCGGTTATAATCAGAATGAGGCAAAAGCCGTTAAGGGGCAACCTGTGAAAATCGCGCTTAAATCCTCTTCCACTAATCTTGATGAAGTCGTGGTGACAGCGCTGGGTATCACCCGCGAACAAAAATCGCTCGGTTATGCCGTGACCAAGGTAGGCGGCGATGACCTCAACAACACTGTTACCGGCAACTGGCTCAATAACCTCGACGGTAAAGTAGCCGGATTGAGTGCCTCCGGTGCAGGTACAGGTCCCACCGGATCGATGCGCGTAATCCTCCGCGGAGACCAGTCGCTCAACTACGCCAACAACGAAGCTCTCTTCGTAGTCGATGGCGTACCCGTTATCTCAGGCACAGATGGCACCGGATCTGGCGGAGGCAACAGCCACACAGATGCTCCTGTCGATTTCGGTAACGGTGCTTCGGAAATAAACCCGGAGGATATCGAAAGTGTATCTGTACTGAAAGGTCCTGCGGCTACAGCTCTTTACGGTTCACGCGCGGCCAACGGAGCTATCGTGATCACAACAAAATCCGGTAAGAAATCTAAAGGTATAGGTGTCACTCTCAATTCATCCGTGACTTTTGAGAAGGCCGGATATTTCCCGAAATTCCAAAAGGTTTACGGTCCCGGCACTGGTCTTGGCTATTATACCTATAACTATTGGACATTCAGTGGCACTCCGCCCGAGGGTTTCTCAAAGAATCGACCGGCCGGCGGCTCCCGTTATTCCTGGGGTGAGGCGTTCAGTCCCGATAAATACCGCAATCAATATAACTCCTATAACTGGGAAACAGGTGAATATGAACTCACACCCTTCGTATATGCGGATGACTGGTACACCGGTCTTTTCGAAACCGGCACAACTTTCAAGAATACTGCCTCAATATCTTCCAATAATGGAAAGGGAACATCAGTGCGACTCTCAATTACCGACACTCGCAATGACTGGATTCTCCCCAACACCGGATATCAGAACCAGTCAGTTTCATTCTCTTTCTCCACAAAAATGAACAAGTGGATCAAGTTTGTGGCAAAGGTGAACTATCTTCATAAAACCAGTGACAACCTTCCGACATCGGGATTCAACAAACTGTCGCCGTTCTATACTCTGATCTGGGGTCAGACCAACTCATCAATGAAATGGTATTACGATGAGTATTTCCTCGGCCGATGCACCCCGGAGAACTTTGCTTCCGGTGGTAAGGATGGCCACGGCATGGTTGCCCGACTTGGTAATTCGGAGCCTCAGAACCCATATCGCCAGCTCTATGAGGCAACCAACGCGATTAACAAAGACCGCGTCTATGGTAATGTGCTTTTAAACATCACTTTCCCGGTAAAAGGTCTTTCTCTTGATTTGCGTGCAGGTACGGATTTCTCAGCCGACTGGCGTCAGCAGAAGAGACCATTCCGCACTACAGGTTTCCTCTCCGGTTTCTATCGCGAACAAAACTTCCGTGACATCGAAACCAATATCGACTTCCTCCTCAAATATGTTAATAATGACCTTATCGACGGACGCTTCAACCTTAACGCGGCATTCGGTGGTAACAACATGGACCGTCGCTTGTGGCGCAGTTCTATAACTCTCGATAATCTTGGTGAAGAGGGAGTCTACAATTCTACCAATACACGGCCCGGTGAAGTTCCGCGCACATCATTCTATCGTAGCCATAAGGTTGTCAACTCCTTTTACGGATTCCTTAACGCAAGCTGGGATAACACATACTTCCTTGACCTTACAGCCCGCAACGACTGGTCTTCCGCCCTTGGCCGCGACAACTGGTCATTCTTCTATCCTTCGGTTTCTGCCAGCGTGCTCCTTGACCAGGCTTTAAAACTGCAGGAAAAGGCTCCGTGGCTCAATATGCTGAAGATTCGAGGATCATGGGCAAACGTAGGTAATGACACCAACCCTTATACGTTGATAGATGCCTACACTGCAAGCACCGAGTATCCCGGTAGCTACGAACTTCCCACAAGCCGGGCTAATTATTACATTAAACCGGAGAATGTGGAAAGCTACGAAGTCGGAATCGAAACAAGAATGTTCATGAATCGTCTCGGATTAGACCTCGCATTCTACAACTCTCACACCACAAACCAGATTATTTCTGCCGTTACGGACCCGATGATCGGTTCCTCATCCAAGAAGATGAACTGCGGTGAGATCCGTAACCGCGGTATTGAGATAGCCGTTCATGCCGTGCCTGTCCGTACTCAAGATTTCACATGGTCGATCGACCTGAACTGGAGCCGCAACTGGAATAAACTTGTAGCTCTTGAAGATGGATGGGATCCCCGCACCCCCTTCCAAGGCCAATCAACCGGTTCGGATGCCCTTATATACTCATATATAGGTGAAGAGATGAATTGGCTCTACGGTATAGGTTATCAGCGTGCTCCCGAAGGTGCCACTTATACGGATGATAACGGCAACGTAATAGACTGCTCCGGGATGAAACTTATTGATGCAGACACAGGAAATCCTATTCTTGATGATACCCCCACGCGCCGTATAGCTAAAATCAATCCGACATGGCGCGGAGGTTTAAGCATGAATTTCCGATATAAGGATTTCACTCTCGGCATGAACTTCACTGCCCAGATGGGAGGCCACACTTATTCCCGCACACATGCTCAGCTTTCATACATGGGTAAACTTGAAAACACTCTTGAAGGTCGACCTGATGGACTTGTGCCTGTTGGTGTGAACGCTATTAAAAATGATGACGGCACCATCAGTTATCAGCTGAACCGCACCATTACCGCCAGCGTGGAAGAATACTATAACAAATATGTTTACCACCCGAAGAATGTGGAGGAAAACACCTTCAAAACCGACTTCCTTAAACTTAAGGAGGTTAGATTGGACTATAATCTGCCTAATCGCATTTGCCGGAGAACCAAAGTTCTTACAGGTGCTTCTTTAGGCGTATATGCCACCAATATATTCTGCCTCACAAAATTCCCCCAGTATGATCCTGAAGCAGGTACGCTCGTGGGAACAAACGTGATAAACGGTGTTGAATATGGAGCCTTCCCTATGACCCGCACTTATGGTATTAACCTTAAACTTTCCTTCTAAAAATGAATCTGAAATCCAAAATAATAATTTCATCTCTCTTATTGATGTCAGGTTTCGGAGTGTCATGCTCTCATGATTTTGAAGAAATAAACACTGACCCCAATAAGATGAATGTCGGCGACCTTCAGCCTTATGGCATGTTCGAGTCGCTTCTGTACAACACAGCTTCTCAACAGAACTATCTCACCTGGTATTGGAATGATGAACTTGTTCAATTCACAGCTTGTACGTCGGTGACCGGTCAGGAACGTCACCGTTACCTCGTGACTGACAAAAACTGTCAGGATGTATGGAGCAACTACGCTGTGAAGGCCGGTAATGCCGTCCACATGTATAAGCTCGCCACAAAATTCAACATTCCGTCATGTCAGGCAATTGCATTGACCATGAAAGTTTTCCTTCTGTCAAATCTTACGGATATATTCGGCGATATACCCTATTCCGAAGCATTCATGGGAGACGTAGGTCTTGACAAACCTAAATTCGACAGCCAAAAGGAGGTGTACGAGCAGATGTTTGCCGAGCTTGAAGAGGCTAACCGAATCTATGCGCAGAATCCGACTTTTGATTCTGAGAAAACTAAATGCGATATAATGTATGGCGGAGACTTAAAGCTTTGGCGAAAGTTCAACAACTCGCTCTATCTCCGTCTGCTTACCCGCGTTTCAGGACGCGCTGAAATGAATGCCGGCGACAAAATCAGAGAGATTCTGAATGACACCAAGAACTATCCGGTGATTTCCGCAAATACTGAGAGCGCTACTATTCACAACACCGGCGTAGACCCGTATTATAATTTCTTCCGTCCGAGCAAATATAACGAGGATAAGTTTACTAAAGCGGCTTATCGCATAACTGAACAGTTCCTCAAAATGACTGTACGCGTAGAGGGAACTCAGACCATTCAGGATCCCCGAATCACTACATGGGCTAAACAATATAACTCAGAAAACGGTTGGAAAGGCACTGTTGCAGGATGCTCCATCGAGGACCAGCGTGTGATTAACGATGGAACCTCCCTGCTGAATTATGAAGTTCTTGTGCGAGACGCTGCTCCGGCATTCCTTCTGGATTATTCTGAAGTGCTCTTTATCAAAGCTGAAGCCGCTCACAAAAATTGGATTGACGGAGGAGATGTAAAAGCAAGAGAATATTATGAGAATGCCGTCAGGGCTTCTTGTCAGAAATGGGCGGAATTGGAAACTTTCTCGAAGACCAAGGCTCCTATCAATGATACTAACATTGATAAACTTCTCTCCTCATCGCTCGCTAATTGGGACAATTATACCGATAAAGCGCAACTTATCGCCGAGCAGAAATGGCTATCCCTCTTCTGGGTCGGTATGGAGGCGTTTCATGAAATCCGCCGCACCGGCTGGCCTCTTCTTACCATTGGGGCTGCAACCACTCCGAATAATCACCATTTCCCACAGAGATTATTCTACCCCTCTATTACGGTAGGACCCAACCCCGACAATGTTGCCGCTGCTTTGAATAATATGGGAGGCGAAAATAATATGCGCACTCCCGTCTGGTGGAGTATCGAGGCAATTACAGGAACATTCCCAATTGCTAACCCTGAAATAGAAAAGTAAGAAAATGAGAACAAAAGATATTTTCAAATACCTAAGAAAGAGTGTAGTCGGATTCAGTGTATTGGCATTGACAGCTACATGCATCACTTCATGTAAGGATGACGAAGAAGACAATCTACCGGCATATTTTTCGTTCGAAGATCTGCCTGCCGATTACCTGTTCCCTTATAAAGGTGTCGATGAAGAAACATTCGGTAATGGCATTAAGTTTACGATCCGCGCACACGGCAATTGGCGGTTCGAGATAGAGAATGAGGAAGACCTCGAATGGGTTAAGATTTGGCCGATGGAGGGAGTAGATGATGGCTTCATCCGCTTCTATTGCAAAGAAAACAATCTGGCTCAGAAACGCTCCGCAAAATATCGCTTATATCTTAACGGCGTGGAGCAGGAGCCGTTCGTCCTCACTCAAGAGAATGCACTCCCTAATCTTGAGATAAGCACTCTCGGGTTGACGTTCCAACGTCAGGGTGGAGAGCTTTCAGTGACCGTTACAGCCAATGTAGATTGGTCATGCTCTGTCGAAGGAGAGGATGCTGACTTTTTCTCTGCTGAAAAGAAGAATGACAAAGCAGTGATACGGACTGATGCGAACACATCCGGCAAAGAACTTGAGGCAACCTTAGTGATTCAGGGCGAGGGAGAAGCCCGAGACATCCGTCATGAGGTTTCTCTTAAGCAGCTTGTAGCAATATTCTTTGATGATTTCAGCTGGTTGAAAAGTAATGCCGGTATTCTTGGTTGGGAGACTCCCGTCGAGAACGAAACCCGTATTGACAAATGGTCGGCTGAGGAAAAAGAACACGGATATTCCTCGCTATCTACCTGGTGCTATTCGCGTACAGGATTCATCAAACTTGGCAAGGGTAAATATGGAGGTGACGTTGCGTTCCCGACCATTGCCGAACTAACAGAGCCCACAAATGTAAAAGTATCGCTCAAAGCAGTAGGATATGGCGACAAAAACAGTGCTAAAGATCCGATAACAATGTTCTACATCGCCGTGCTCGGTCCCGGATCAATTGAAAGTGCTGAAGGTGTCAACGCAACCACCGGCATAACTATTCCTTATAAAAAATCCGCATCTGATCCGATCATCAATATACCGGCTGTGAAATTCGGAATGGGAGAAAACAACTGGTTCCTAAAAAACATTGATCCGACCGGTCTTAAGGTTTGGACTTTGGATGAAACCAACTATTCAATCACTGTAAAGGGTATGGATAATACCAGCCGCATTGTGGTCGTAGCCGGAAAGGCAGCTCTTGAGGACGCTTATTCAGATCCCGACGGACACACTCAGCGTCTATTCCTTGATGATTTTAAAGTTGTGCAGACAAAATAATGGCAATTTAAATAAAATCTGACGTATAATGCTTCGTCATTATACGTCAGATTAAAACACTATCTATTAATTATTAATTTTTATAATTATGAAAGTTAAATCTTTACTTTTTAGTTCATTAGCCGCTTTGGCAGTGACCGCATCTGCCCAGGAAGTCGTTTTCGACTTCTCAAACCCCGCGGAACTCGGTCAGTTCACTTTCGCTCCCCTCACCCTCAATGAGCTTCAGAACGCCACTTACACAAATGCAAGCGGCGTTGAGAAAGACCGCTGCTACAAGTCGAGCAACAACCATGTGCTCATCCTCGAAGGTGAATCTGTCACTAAAGACGGCGTGTCAATCTCATTGAGCAATCCTGATAAATATAAAGATTATCCCCGATTCTTCTTCGGATTGATCAAGACTCCTTATCCCGCCGAACCTACAGCAGCTGAATTCTACTGCGATATGCGTTGGTATCAGACTGAAGAGATAAAATTTACCGCTCCCGAAGGTAAGAAATTCGATAAGATCGTGATGTATGCAACCTCCGGCGATTACCCCAAACGTGCCAACGGCGACACGATGGTGACAGAGGAGGTCGGAACTCAAACCATCTCCGAAGATAAGACAGTGAACACATGGGAAGCCGGCGAGGCTGCGGTAACATCTATCACTTACAAGGCAAGTGCATCAAGTCCGACTCAGATGGCTTATAGCATCAACGTTACACTTTCCAATATCGACGGCTCCAGCGTGACAGAGATCGCAACTGACGATAATGCTCCCGTGGAATATTTCGACCTCACCGGTGCGAAACGCAACGCCGACACTCTCGCACCCGGTATCTACGTAAAGCGTCAAGGTGCTAAAGCAACCAAGGTTATCGTAAAATAAAATCGTTTTACAGCAATATCAATTTTCATTCACAAAATTAGCCGAATTCAAAATTTTTCTGCTAATTTTGTGAATTACTTTATTAATGCCAATTCTGATTCTGGTCCGACCGAAGTGAGGATCTACAGGATTTTGACCTAACCATAACTAACTCAATCATGAATTTCCAGAAAAAGTTATTTCTGTCTGCTCTGTGCGCATCCGTAAGTCTTGTATCCCAAGCAGAGCAAATCGCCATCGGCTCAAAGACATACGAAGCCGAAAGAATCATCGAAAGAAAAATCGGTCCCGGAACTACTTACCTCCGCCTGCGTCTGCCGGATTATCCGCTGAACGTGAACATGGTGATGGTGGACCTCAACAACCCTTACAACCGTATAGAGACAACTATTGCAAATGAATCCGCCAAAGGAACTGAGAAACTGGTAAACGCCGCAAAAAGGCTCGATGCTCCTTCTCATCGTCCCCTCGCCGCTGCCAATGCTAACTTTTGGTGGACTACAGAAGAAAAACAACAGATCTATAAAGGTATTCCCAAAAGCGGATGTGTGCGTAACGGTAAGATGGTGACGGAATATAACACTAAAAGCGAAATCGATTTTAAAGGGCCTACCAGAACAGGCGTTACAAGTGTGTCGTATGACAAGGTTCTGAATATTGATTATTGCGAACCCGAACTGTCGTGGACTTTGATAAAAAAGAACGCTAAGAAAACTACGTACACTGTAAATAAGGGTTACAGATCAAAGCAATATGCCTTTTATAACAGTTTCTACGGACGCGACCGCGAATTTATGCCATACGCGCCGGATGCATCCAACAATAATAAATATACTATTCTTCAGGATGTGACAGATGGAGTCGAAATATATTGCATGATGGATGAAGGCCAGGAGTGGAATGGCGGTCAGGATATGATTTTCACTGTAAAAGATATAAAGTGGAACACTAACGGCCGAGGTAAACTTGGTGATTATGACCTTGCGATTGTCGGCTTCGGCGGATTAAATCCCTCCAATTGCGCAGTTGGCGACAAAGTATCGGTAAATTACAGTTTTAAATTTAAGGATGCAGGATATCAGTCAGTAGAGCAAGCTATCGGTGGCAATGCCCTCGTAATGCGTCATGGCGAATTAACTGAACACAACACCAACGAAGATTACAATTCAAGAGTATATTCCCGTACCGGTTACGGTTGCTCTCAGGATGGTAAGACCTTGTATTCTATAGTAATCGATAATCTTACGGATGAAACTTACGGAAAATCCGCAGGTTGTTCAACATCTGTCATGTGTGAGATTGCCAGACATTTCGGATGTTATAATATGGCGAATTTCGATGCGGGTGGTTCGGCAATGATGATGATAGATAACAAAGTGGTCACCCCCTCTCCCTCTTATGATGGAGGAGTTCCACGTGCGGTATCAAATGGATGGATGATATTCTCCACCGCTCCCGAGGATGACAACACTTTGGCTTCTATGGCGTTCGATCATCCTGTGATCGATCTTGCCGCCGGAGCCTCTTTCACACCGACTATTCTTGGTTACAACAAATATGAGACACTGGTAAATAAGAACGTAACCGGTTTCACACTTTCATGCGACCCCTCGATCGGACGCTGTGAAGGTAATAAATTTATCGCCAGCACTAATCCTGCATCGGGAATGCTGACAGCGACATACGGTGGTGTCTCAGTAAGCAAGCAAGTAAAAGTGGCCGGTGGTTCAGGCGTAACTGAAACATTAGCCGGCGACCGACAGATTATCGCCCCGGGAGTTACGACCGCAGGTGAGAACTTTACAATTCTTGCTGACGGCGTGGGCATAAATCGTGTCAATGTGATTTCACTTTCGGGTCAGCAGATTGATTCAGTCAAGACCGATTCATCAGAAATAACCATCACTGCACCTTCAGTGGTAGGTCTTTATCTTCTCGCCATCGAATGCAGCGACGGACGCTTAACTTCTAAAAAACTATTGGTAAAATAATTCAAGTCATGAAAAAACTTTTTCTTTTTTTGGTTCTAACGGCCCTGACGCTTTCAGCAGTGGCTGCCGGAAAACCTGAATTCAAGTATGTGGATGCATCGACACTCACAACTATCAACAAAGGTCACAACAACGGAATGCAGTTCAAGCGTGTGGATATTTCCAAATATCCCGGTCTCTCATTGCGTCATCGCCATTATTTCGGTTTTCCGACCGGCATCGCGTTGAGATTCCGCACCAACAGCCCGTCAATCAAAGCCAACTGGGTCACAACCGACTCATGCAACAAAAACAATATGCCGGCCAATTCTACCAAGGGTCTTGACCTCTACATCAAAGATAAGGACGGTAAATGGCTATGGGCCGGTTTTGGTCGCGCAAAATATAACGGTACCAAACACTCGTCAACGCTTGTGTCCGGTATGGACACGACTATGAAGGAGTGTATGCTGTATCTCCCCCTTTTCATGGAGCTGGAAGCCCTTAAGATCGGAGTTGAGAAAGGATCTAAAATCGAATCGGAAGGTGGATTCAAGCGCGCTCCGATTGTGGCGATGGGGTCAAGCTACACTCACGGTTCGGGAACTTCACGTGCCGGTATGGCATGGCCCGCCCAGCTGTCGCGTATGCTCGGTGTCGACATCGCCAACTTCGGAACGAGCGGCATCTGCAAGATGGAACCCTTCCTGGCCGACATCATAGCCGACACCGATGCCGATATGTTTATCTTCGACACTTTCTCAAATCCGACTGCCGAGGAGATTCATGAGCGTTTCGTGCCGTTCGTAAAAAGAATCCGCGAGGCTCATCCCAACACTCCCCTCGTTTTCCTTCAGACGTTCGTGCGCGAATCTGGTAATTTCGACCTTAAGAAACGCAAATTCGAGGAAGACAAACGTCAGGCTGCCGCCGAGGAACTCGCCAAGATTATGAAGACCGATAAAAACATCTACTTCCTCAACCCCGGCCTCTATTCAGGCACGAATCACGATGCGATGTGCGACGGTGTTCATCCCTCTGACGCAGGCTATATCGTAGCTGCTCAGTTCCTTGAACCGCAGATCCGCGAAATCATGAAAAAGTACAATATACACTAAAGTGTAAAGTATTAAGTATGAAGTATAAAGGATAAATCTTTGAAGCGGTTGCGGAAAGACGCGACCGAATTAAATGACATTGCCCTTCCCGGCATCAGCCGGGAAGGGCAATATTTTAATCTGATCTCTTATGATTCAGTTTTGACTTTTTGTCAATTATGATAATTCCAATTATTTCTTGTCGTCAGAACCGAGCCCTTTCCATACTGCGGCACTGCAGAGCGCACCGAGCATCGGAGCTGCGATAAAGAGCCATATCTGAGAGATCGGAGTGCAGTCGCCCTGAATGCAGGCGAAGATAGCCGGGCCGATCGAACGAGCGGGATTCACAGATGTACCGGTGATTGGAATGCAAGCGATGTGAACAAGCACGAGCGTAAGACCGATAGCCAGCCCTGCGAATGCGCCGGCACCCTTCTTGGAGTCAGTGGTGCCGAGAACGACGAGCACGAAAATAAATGTGAATATAAACTCAGCTATAAAGGCCGGAGCCACATTGCCGGGCAGATATGAGTTGGCGCCCGTAGTGGTGGTGTCGTTGAACACGGATGAGAGTCCTCCTTCATTGCCGGTATGGACAAGCACATAGATCACGGCTGAAGCGATGATTGCGCCTATCACCTGAAATACCATATATCCGGCAGCCTCTTTACCCTTCATACGGCCGCTGGCCCAGACACCAAATGTGATTGCAGGATTGATGTGACAACCCGAGATATTGCCGATCGTATAGGCCATTGCCACAACGGCAAGACCGAAAGCGAATGCCACGCCAAGGGTGGTCACTCCATAACCTGTTGTTCCGAGACCGATACCGGCAAAAACCGCGGCACCGCATCCCATGAGTGTCAGCACGAAAGTGCCGATCATTTCTGCCAGATACTTTTTCATAGCGTAAAATTTTTAGTGAATATTAAATATTTTGCAAACGTTATGAGATTTTAATAACGTTTACATCTATCGAACATTATTTAACACTAAAAAGTTCTCTGATAAGCTGAATTACAGCAAAAAAATTAAATATTGAGATTGGCCACCATGTCTGCGGTGGTGAATATAATCATTGCATCAGTGAGTTTTCTCAACTCTGCAAGTGCCTGACTTATATAATATTGCACGGTCTTCGGACTGACACCGAGTTTTTCGGCTATCTCAGCGTATGTCAGATGATCGTAACGACTCATGCGGAATGCCTCGCGTTGCATCTCCGGCATCTCGGCCACGCGAAGCTCTATCATCTCCAGTAGATCCTTGGCAGTGACTATTCTTTCCGCATCGGGAGAATCAGCAGGGGCATCCATCTGGCTGTCAGCCTCATATTCGCTTACTATTCTGTTGTGCCTGTAGGCCTTGAATATTGCATTGCGCGTCATCATGAAGAGATACGACTTCAAAGATTCAGGATTTTTCAAGGCCATGCGGTTTTCCCAAAGAGTGCAGAAAATGTTGTGAGTGATATCATCTATATCTTCACGCACACGGACGAAGCGATATGCAAAACGCCCGACCGAAGGGGCGTATCGCATATAAAGAATGCCGAGAGCGCCCGTGTCGCCCTGCTGCATTCTTTTGATCAATTCATTATCCGTCAATTCCGCCATTAAAGAGTTTTTCGAAATTCCGCTATTTACATATATAATTTCGCCAGAGATTTTAAGTAGCTCCTAAGGGGTTTCTCTTATATCAAGCGAAACTTAATTTAATAACAAATTTAATTGAAATTCGGTACATATACAAATTTAAATTGAAAATAAAAATCCTTTTTATTAAGCAGTTTCAATG
>JAIEAO010000071.1 GCA_029071345.1 Muribaculaceae bacterium
GTATAAAGTATGAAGTATGAAGTAATTTTAGGTATTAGGTTTTAGGCGTTAGGCTTTAGAATAATTCTTTCGCCTGAAATCTAAGTCTAAAATAAAATTATTTGTTAAATTTAAATATGAAGGTCTAAAGCCTAAAACCTAAAGCCTAAAGCCTTTAAATATGAAAGATATAAGAAGAAAAACAGTAAAGGAGCTTCTGAGCGATCCGGCGAAATATGCCGGCACGGAAGTGGATGTTAAAGGATGGGTGCGTACACGCCGTGGTAACAAGAACGTACAGTTCGTGGCACTTAACGACGGCTCGACCATCAATAACCTCCAGATCGTGTTCGATCTTTCCAAGTTCTCGGAAGAGAGCCTTAAACCTGTCACTACCGGTTCGAGTATCCATGTGCAGGGTAAACTCGTGGAGAGCCAGGGTAAGGGTCAGAGTGTAGAGGTTCAGGCTGATGAGCTTGAGATTTACGGCACTGCCGACCCGGCTGAATATCCGTTGCAGAAAAAAGGACATTCATTGGAATTCCTTCGTGAGATCGCCCACCTGCGCCCGCGTACCAATACGTTCGGCGCCGTGCTCCGCATCCGCCACGCGCTGGCATTTGCAATCCATAAGTTCTTCAACGATAAAGGGTTCTATTATTTCCACACTCCGCTTATCACAGAATCAGACTGCGAAGGTGCAGGAGCAATGTTTCAGGTGACTACGCTTCCTCTTGACGAACTTCCCAAGACTGAAGAGGGAGCGGTGGATTATTCTCAGGATTTCTTCGGAGCAGCAACAAGCCTGACGGTTTCAGGTCAGCTCGAAGGAGAGCTTGGTGCGACTGCATTGGGAAATATCTACACATTCGGTCCGACATTCCGCGCTGAGAATTCCAATACACCCCGACACCTTTCAGAGTTCTGGATGATTGAGCCGGAGATGGCGTTCTATGATGTCAACGACAACATGGATCTGGCCGAGGAGTTCATCAAATATTGCATCAACTACGCTCTTGAGCATTGCAAGGATGATATACAGTTCCTCAACGATCATTTCGACAAGGGTCTTATCGATCGCCTCAAATTCGTGGTTGACAATGATTTCGTTCGTCTGCCATATACCGAGGGTGTCAAGATTCTGGAGGAGAGTGGCCAGAAATTTGAATTCCCGGTTTATTGGGGCGCAGACCTTGCTTCGGAGCATGAGCGTTACCTCGTGGAGAAACACTTCAAGCGTCCGGTGATGCTTACCGACTATCCGAAGGAGATCAAAGCTTTCTATATGAAGCTGAACGAGGATGGCAAGACTGTCCGCGGCATGGATGTGCTTTTCCCGCAGATCGGCGAGATTATCGGCGGTTCGCAGCGTGAGGAAAACTATGATGTGCTCCGCGCGCGCATGGAGGAACTCGGAATGGCCGATATGCCCTGGTATATGGATACCCGCAAGTTCGGCACGGTGCCTCACTCAGGTTTCGGTCTCGGTTTCGAGCGTCTGGTGCTTTTCGTTACCGGTATGCAGAACATCCGCGACGTGATTCCCTTCCCGCGCTATCCTAAAAACTGCTCATTCTAATTAGGCCTTAGGCATTAGGTTTTAGGCTTTAGATAAATGTAAGGTAATATTATACTTATCTAAAATCTGAGTCTAAGAGAAAATATCTGTATGAGATCAAAGATACTCGCGATATTATGTATGGTTCTTTTCGGGTTTTCTCTCTTCGGAGAGGAGACTCGAAAAGACTCTATTATTGTGAGTGTCATAACCTGCAGCCCCGGCGAGGAGATTTATGAGCTTTGCGGCCATGCGGCGGTAAGGATCAGAGGCGTGGCCGATGGTCAGCCGATCGACTCGGTGTGGAACTACGGCGTGTTTGATTTCGATCAGCCCAATTTTGTCTACCGTTTCGTAAAAGGGGAGACGGATTACCGTGTCGTCGGTTATCCTTTCGCTTGGTTCATGCCGGAATATGTGGAAGGACATCGCACGGTCACCGAGCAGGATCTCAACCTTACCGAAGCCGAAAGAAAAGAGATGTTGGGGATTCTGCGCACTGCCGCACTTCCTCAAAATTGCGTCTACAGGTATAACTATGTGAAGAACAACTGCGCCACCAAGATTATTGATGTTCTTGACTCCGCAGCCCAAAGCCGGGTGATTTATCCGGACAATGTGGAATACGGCACTTTCCGTAACGAGATGCGGGCCTATCATAAGAATTATCCGTGGTATCAGTTCGGCATCGACCTTGCGTTAGGTTCCGGTCTCGATTACAGTCTGCGCGGACGCGAAGAGATGTTTGTGCCCACGGAGATGATGGCGAAACTTGACGGCGCGCATTTCGAGAACGGCAATCAGGTAGTGAAAGATAAACGGGTGCTTTTTCAAGGCGACGGGAGCGCGGTGCTTCCTCCTACGCCATGGTATCTGACACCTTTGGCATTTTCAACATTATGGCTGCTCATCTGTCTGGGTGTCGTATGGTATGAAATGCGTAAAAAACGTATTGTAAAGCTTATTTACTCAATTTGGTTCGGTATTTGCGGGTTAACAGGATGTCTGACAGCCTTTCTGGTGTTTATTTCCACGCATGAGGCGTCATCACCCAATCTGCTGCTTTTATGGCTCAATCCGTTGCAGTTGATTTTCAGCATCTCGGTGTGGAGCCGTCGGATGAGGTATGTCAGCGCGGCGATGGCCTGGCTGAACATAACAGTGTTAGGGTGCATGCTCATCACCTGGCCATTCCAGGCTCAGAGCGCGAACCCTGCATTTTTTCCACTTATGGGAGCTACGTTGGCATTGGCAGTGGCCTATGCGTTCGTGGCTTATCAACAATTTGAAAATGAAAAGAATATTAACAACGGTGCTTTGTGGTCTGGTGACCTTGAACGTAGCGGTTCAGGCCAGCCGCAACGACGACGGACGTCCACGCCTCGTGGTAGGAATCGTCGTTGATCAGCTTCGCACCGATTATATAGAATATCTGCAGAACTACTTCAATGAGCGTGGATTCAAGCGGCTCATGAAGGAGGGTGCCTATATGCGCGATGTCGATTTCAAGGCCAAGGGTCTTGACGGCGTTTCGGGCACTGCGATGCTCTATACGGGGTCTTATCCGTCGTCGACCGGTGTGGCCGCGGCGGAAATCTATGATCCGGTCTCAAAGAAGATGAAACCGGTGCTTTCCGACCCGAAGACCCTCGGCAATTTCACAAACGATTCATATTCTCCCGAGACTATACGGCTCTCGACATTGGCCGATGAGATTGCCATGGATGGCCTCGGCCTTTCTGCCGTATATTCGTTTGCGGCCGACCCTCAGATGGCTATTGTGATGGCCGGACATTCAGGCACAAGTGCCTGCTGGCTCAATAATCATACAGGCAACTGGGCCACGACTACTTACTATAAAGCGTTGCCTACGCCGGTAAGCACACGCAATTATTCGTCGTCGGTGGCCTCACGTCTCGACACGATGCAATGGAAGCCCTCGATTCCGATCGAGAAATTTCCCGGTTTGCCGGAGCAGAAGAAAATCTATCCATTCCGTCATACATTCCCTCGCAGCGACAAGGCTGTCTATGAGCAATTCGCCGCTTCGCCGATGGGAAATGCTGAAGTGACCGACATCGCTATCGAATGTCTGCGTCAGCTGAAGATTGGCAGCAACACCAACGCGGTCGATATGCTGAATGTCGGCTACACGTTAGCTCCCTATCGTTACGTCTCGGATGGTGATTATCGCCCCGAACTTACAGATGCTTATCTGCGTCTTGACAGTCAGTTGGGAAGATTATTCGACGCTATCGATCAATATGTAGGGCGCGATAAGGCCGTGATATGGCTCAGCTCCACAGGTTATTATGATGATGCCGTAATCGAGGATAAGAAATACAGGATTCCTGGCGGTGAGTTCTCGCTGAAAAGAGCGAAATCGCTGCTAAATTCATATCTTTCGGCTCAACATGGAAATGCCGACTATGTCGAGGCGTTCAACGGTAGTCATCTCTATTTCGACCATAAAGTCATTGACGACAAAAAACTGAATATTCAGGATGTGGTTTCAGACGCGCGTTCATTCCTTACCCGTATGAGCGGAGTGGCGGATGCTTTCACATTCTATGACATACTTTCTCCTTCCACTCCCGAAGAGGAACGATTGAGACTTTCGCTCGATCCGAAGACCGGTGGTGATATTTATGTCTCTTTCAATCCCGGCTGGACTATAGTAAACGATATCGACTATCCGGTTGTTACTAAATCTGTGCGGGAAACACCGGTGCTTACGCCGGCTTTCATCGTCGGCCCGGGTGTGGCTCCGAAGACTATTGACGCGAGCGTTGACGCTACGGCTATCGCTCCGACAGTAAGCAGTATTCTCCGGATTCGCTCTCCGAACGGTGCCGTGTCGAAACCACTGCTTCTTAATTAGGAGTTAAGAGTTAGGAGTTATGGACAGTGCTGGATTATTTCGGGCTTGGGCCCTCAACACAGTCTGAGTTTGGAATTTTTTGGGAAATAAAATTAGAAATAAAAATCACAACATATATGTTTTCAAAAATATTACATAAGATTTTTGGCGACCAGTCGGAGAGGGCCGTGCGTCCGCTCTGGGAGCGCCTTGAAAAGGAGATCAACCCTATAAGTAAGGAGTTGACAGAAATTACTAATGATGAACTCCGCGGTCGAATCGACACGATCCGCGACCGTATCCGTGGCGGCGCTCAGGAATACAAGGATGAGATGGCCAAGGTGCGTGAAGAGATCGAAACTCTCGATTATGAGAAGCGCGAACCGCTCTGGAAAAAGATCGATGAATTGCGCGAGGAGATGTTCGACAATTATGCTCAGGAACTTGATGCCGCACTCCCCGAGGTTTTCGCTGTGGTTAAGGAGACTGCACGCCGTTTCAAGGAGAACGAGACAATTGAAGTTACAGCTACAGAAGCCGACCGCAATCTCGCCGCTCAAGGTAAAGATTTCGTCACTATCGATGGCGACAAAGCTATATACAAAACCGAGTGGGTGGCCGGTGGCAACCTTCTCAAATGGGATATGATGCACTATGATGTGCAGCTTATCGGAGGTATGGTGCTCCATGGCATCATGAATAAAGGTAAAGTCACCAACAATATCGCGGAGATGGCTACCGGTGAGGGTAAAACACTTGTGGCTACTCTGCCGGTGTTCCTCAACGCCCTCACAGGCGAAGGTGTGCATGTGGTGACCGTGAACGACTATCTTGCAAAACGAGACTCCGAGTGGATGGGGCCGCTTTATCAGTTCCACGGTCTTTCGGTGGCTTGTATCGACAAGACAGAGCCTAACTCTGAGGAGCGTCGTCAGGCATACCGCAGCGACATCACGTTCGGTACGAACAACGAGTTTGGTTTCGACTATCTGCGTGACAACATGGCCACTCGCATCGAAGATCTCGTGCAGCGCGACGAGCATTATTATGCCATCGTCGATGAGGTCGACTCAGTGCTTGTGGACGATGCGCGTACGCCGCTCATCATCTCAGGTCCTGTGCCTAAGGGTGACGACCAGATGTTCAACGACTTCAAACCCAACGTGGAGAAAGTGGTCAACGCTCAGCGCAAGCTCGCCCAGCAGCTCCTTCTCGAGGCCAAGGATAAGATTTCCAAAGGTGAGACCGAAGAGGGCAGTTTGGCACTCTTCCGCGTCTACAAGGCTCTGCCGAAGCATGGCCCGCTCATCCGCTATCTCAGCGAAGACGGTATCAAGCAGCTTATGCTCAAGGTTGAGGCCAAATATATGCAGGACAACAACCGCGAGATGCCGAAGGCCGTTGAGCCTCTTTATTTCGTGATCGATGAGAAGAACCACTCCATCGAGCTTACCGACAAGGGTATCGAGGTGTTGACAGGTACAACTCAGGACCCCGATTTCTTCATCCTTCCCGACATCGCAGCTCAGCTTTCTGCAGTTGAAAACGAAGACCTCACCGATGAGGAGCGTCAGGAGAAAAAAGATTCTCTCCTGCAGAATTACGCCACTAAGGCAGAGCGCGTTCACACCGTCAACCAGCTTCTGAAGGCTTACACATTGTTCGACAAGGATGTGGAGTATGTGATAGATGACAATAAGATCAAGATCGTGGATGAGCAGACCGGCCGTATCATGGAGGGTCGTCGCTATTCCGACGGTCTGCATCAGGCCATCGAGGCTAAGGAGGGTGTGAAGGTTGAGGCCGCCACACAGACTTACGCTACAATCACTCTGCAGAACTACTTCCGTATGTATCGCAAGCTGGCCGGTATGACCGGTACGGCTATGACCGAGGCCGGTGAGTTCTACGATATCTATAAACTGGATGTTATCGAGATTCCGACCAACCGTCCGGTTCTCCGTAACGATATGAACGACCGTGTTTACCGCACGAAGAAAGAGAAATATGCGGCTGTGATTCAGGAAGTGGAGGATATGGTCAACCAGGGTCGCCCTGTACTCGTCGGCACAACATCGGTTGAAATTTCCGAACTTCTGTCGAAGATGCTGAAACTCCGCAAGATTCCCCATCAGGTGCTGAATGCGAAACTGCATCAGAAAGAGGCCGATATCGTGGCTCAGGCAGGTCAGAAAGGCACCGTGACCATCGCCACCAACATGGCAGGTCGTGGTACCGACATCAAGCTCTCACCCGAGGTTAAGGAGGCTGGTGGTCTCGCCATCATCGGTACGGAGCGTCACGAATCCCGCCGTGTCGACCGTCAGCTCCGCGGACGTGCCGGCCGTCAGGGAGACCCGGGTAGCTCGGTGTTCTTCGTATCGTTCGAGGACACTGTGATGCGTTTGTTTGCCAACGACCGCGTTGTCAAGATGCTCGACCGTCTCGGCTTCAAGGAGGGTGAGATGATTGAAAACAATATGGTGACCAAGTCGATCGAAAATGCACAGAAGCGCGTGGAGGAGAATAACTTCGGTATCCGTAAACGCCTTGTGGAGTATGACGACGTGATGAACGCGCAGCGCAAGGGTGTGTATGGCAAACGTCAGAACGCACTCAAGGGTGAGCGTATCGGTACAGACATCGCCAACATGGTTTATGAACTCGCCGATGATCTGGCAGCCCGCAAATATGGCAGCTATGAGGAATTCACCGATGAGATCGGCAAATCGTTTGCTATCGAGCCCCCGGTGTCGGCAGAGGAATTCAATAAGATCGACAATCGTGAGCTTGCCAACAAACTTGCTGAGGAAGTTCTCGCCACAATGTCGAGAAAGAAGGATAAGATGGCAGCCGCTGCCGCTCCTTATATCAAGGATTTCGTAGAGCAGCAGGGTGCGCAGGGCCTCATCGGCGTGCCCGTTACTGACGGTCGCCGTATGTTCAACATCAAGGCCGATATTCAGGAGTGTTATGCCAATAACTGCAAACCCATTGGCAAGGCTTGGGAGAAGGCAGTGCTTCTTTCATCGATCGACGCTGCTTGGCAGGAGCATCTGCGCGAAATGGATGAGCTTCGCAAGTCGGTGCAGAATGCATCTTACGAGCAGAAAGACCCGCTCGTGATCTACAAGATCGAGGCATTCGAACTTTGGAAGAAGATGCTTCTCGATATGAACTCGAAAGTGATAGGTACGCTTATGCGCGGTAAACTTGCAGTGCCCGATTATGAAGAGGCAAAGAAGGCGGAAGCCGAGGCAAGAGCGCGTCAGGAAGCTCAGGCACAGGCACAAGCCGAGGCACAGCAGACTATGTCGAAGCAGCAGCCCCAGCAGAAGGCTTATAATCCCTACGCAAACTATAGCACCACCCGCGACACTTATCCCGGCGAGAGCGCACAGCGTCAGGCTGCAACGAGCGTGAACCGTCCGTCGGCAGCTCCTCAGCCCGCCAAGGCGGCTCCGAAGATCGGTCGTAACGATCCGTGCCCTTGCGGTTCGGGTAAGAAATACAAAAACTGCCACGGCAAAGGACTCTAAAGATGGAATATTTCGCAATTATAAACGGTGCGCAGGCCGGGCCTATGAGTAAGGCTCAGCTTGCGCTCGCCGGTATAACCCCGCAGACCATGGTCTGGCGTCAGGGACTTCAGGATTGGGTCAAGGCTGAAACTCTGCCTGAACTCAACGACGTTTTCATGGAGGACTCTGCCTTTGGAGGCTACGCACGCCCCGAAGAGCAACTTAATCCTTACGCCAATGATGATCGCCCCGTTTCACCGGCTCCTTACAATAATTATTCGGATCAGCCCAAACGACCGAATCCCTATAATCCCTACGGCAACGGCGGTCAACCTATCGCACATACCAACTGGTTGCCATGGGCTATCGTCGGCACGATTCTCGGCACCGCGTTCTCATGTATCGGAATGATCTTCGGCATCATCGGTATTGTGAAAGCCAACAAAGCCAATGGATTCTATCGGAACGGTCTTGGCGCTGAAGGTGATGTGGCCAACTCATCGGCAAAGGTCATGACAATATTGGCTCTTGTGCTTGGTGGCATCGGATTGGTAATGATGATAACAGGGGCAACAACCAAGTTGCTTCAGTTTGCCACGTTTACCCCTTAATTACCCGAAATGGCACTCTATTTCGCAATGATCGACGGCGAGCGCAAGGGTCCTTTTACCCTTGCGCAGCTGAACGATGCGGGTGTGCGTCCTGATACCTACGTCTGGGCGAAGGGTATGGCCGATTGGCAAAAGGCTGATGAGGTGGCAGATATATGCCGTCATTTCCGGCAGCATCTGTTTGACAAGATGCATCCTTCCTCATGTCTCTCTGTCGAATCTCCCAACGACCGTGACAGAAGATCGACCGAACCCCGGTCAGGATTCGGTTTCGGTTATTATAATTTCCCGATGCCTGAAGAGGATCCGGCGGAGATGCAGAATCCTCCGATGCCGACCTTACTTATAGCGGTGATGGTGATGCTCTTTTGTTTTCCTCCTACCGGGATTGTGGCCATATATTACTCAATTCATAGCCGAAATCTTTGGAACAAGGCTCAGGAGATCGCCGAAGGGAAGGTGAAAGGTGATGCCGATATTTTCAGACGTAATGCCCATGATGCTTCGCGTAAGGCGAAGATGTGGGTCGGAATCACATTCTTTACGGGTCTTATTTTTTATGCCTTTGTGGTAAGCCTGTTAGGTTGAGAGTTGAGGGTTGAGAGATTAGTAGGGTCGCGGCATGCCGCGACCGCGTCAAAGCACGCGGAGAGAAAGGATTTAGATTTTGTTTATGGGAGATCATAAAGATATAATATTGGTAGGAGGTGGCGGACATTGCCGCTCGGTGATAGATGCGGCGGAGAGTGCAGGGAGAAAAATCCGTGGCGTTCTTGACTTACCACAGTATTTCGGTACGAATGTTGCCGGATATAATGTGATAGGCAATGACGATGACATACCGAAATATGTGAATGACTGCGAGTTTATCGTAACATTAGGTGCTATCGAAAATGCCGCGCCACGTCAGAAATTGCATCGTCTCATCAAGGAAGCCGGGGGAAAGTTAGCGACAGTAGTGGCCTCAACCGCTTATCTCTCGCCACGCGCTACAATAGGCGAGGGCTCTGTTTTGCTCCATCAGTCAGTAGTCAACTCTTGCGCCAAAATCGGGGAAAGCGTCATCATCAATAGCGGAGCCATAGTCGAACACGATTCGGAAGTTGGCGATCTCACCCACGTTTCAACCGGGGCTAAAGTAAACGGTGCCTGTCATGTCGGCGCACGATGCTTTATAGGCAGTGGCGCGGTGATGGTGCAGGGGGTAAAGACCGGCGACGATGTCTTTGTCGGTGCCGGGTCGCTTTTAGCCAAAGATGCTTTGGAACCCGGCAGCTACATCGGTTTCCCCGCTCGCAAACTAAAATAAAGCATCGGGAGACAACTTTAAACATTATTCATTTAACATTACACATTAAAGTAAGGTGGTTCGGATAATTGCTGAGGCAGGGGTTAATCATAACGGTTCATTGGATTTGGCTAAGCGTCTGATTGACGTTGCAGCCGAGGCTGGTGCTGACTTTGTGAAGTTCCAGACCTTCAAGGCGGAGAACTTAGTCACCAAAGATGCTGCGAAAGCTGAATATCAGAAGAAAAACATCGGCGATGGCGATGATTCACAGCTCGGTATGCTTAAGAAGCTCGAACTCAGCGAAGATGATCACCTCGAGCTTATGCGTTATTGCGAGGAGAGAGGGATTAGATTTCTCTCAACTGCATTCGACCTTGAAAGCATCGATTTCCTCCACTCGCTCGGTCTGAAAATATGGAAGATACCTTCCGGAGAAATTACAAATTATCCATTCCTGCGAAAGATAGCTCAGTTTAACGAGGAGGTGATAATGTCGACCGGGATGTGCGATGCCGACGATGTCCGTGCCGCGATGAATGCCCTCGCTGACAATGGTCAGGACCTTGACAAAGTGACTCTGCTTCATTGCACCACGCAGTATCCCACGCCCATGTCAGATGTCAACCTTAAAGCCATGTGTGCGCTGAAGGATTTTGCCGAGCACGTCGGATATTCCGACCATACCCCTGGTATTGAGATTCCTGTTGCTGCTGTTGCCTTAGGTGCGGATGTAATAGAAAAACATTTCACACTCTCACGCGATATGCCCGGGCCGGATCATAAGGCATCGCTCGAACCCGCTGAACTCGCGGCGATGGTAAATGCGATTCGGAACGTTGAGCAAGCGTTAGGTGATGGAGAGAAGCATGTGGCCGATGCCGAGACAGGCAATCGGGCTGTGGCGCGCAAAAGTATTGTAGCCTCACGCAAAATTAGCAAAGGAGAGGTTTTAAGCGATGAGAACCTGACCGCCAAACGTCCGGGTACAGGTATATCACCGATGCGATGGAATGACGTTTGCGGCACAAAGGCTATTCGCGATTTCGAAATTGACGAACAGATAGAGGTCTGAATTATGCGCAAGATTTGTGTGGTTACGGGTACGCGGGCCGAGTATGGCATCCTGAGCGGGTTGCTGAAGGTATTGAATGCTACGGTGGATGTGGAATTGCAGGTAATAGCCACCAATATGCACCTTTCGCCGTCTTACGGTATGACCGTTAACGAAATCGAAGCCGACGGTCTGACAGTATCATGTCGCATTCCGCTCCCGCTGGAGGATAATTCGGCGAAAGGAACAGTAAGGGCCATGGGCGTGGCGATGGAAGGTTTTTCCGAAGCCTATGAATCGCTACAACCGGATATGATATTGATTTTGGGAGACCGCTACGAGATGCTTGCTGCCGCCTCGGCGGCCACAATTTTCGGTATTCCTGTGGTTCATTTCCACGGAGGTGAGATTACGGAAGGCGCGTACGATGACGCGATCCGCCATGCCATCACCAAACTTTCAACCTATCATTTCACCGCCACAGAAGAGTATCGCGGCCGCGTGATTCAGATGGGAGAGGAGCCGGAAAGAGTTTTCAATGTCGGCGCGCTTGGTGTTGACAATATCCTGCACGAGCAATTCATGACGCTGTCGGAATTCAACCGCAGTCTTAAAGATATAACCGAGGGTGAAATTCCTGAACTCAAGGAGGGATTTTTGTTGGTGACATTTCACCCGGTCACGCGTCAGCCAGAGGACGCTGCGATGCAGACAAAAGCGTTGCTCCGTGCTTTGGATGAGTGTAAAGATAGGCAAGTGCTCTTCACAATGCCGAACTCCGATACGGGTGGAAAAATAGTCGGTGATCTTATCCGCGAATGGGAGTCTGCCAACAAAGACCGCGCCATCTGTGTGACTTCGCTTGGTCGCAAACGTTATTATTCTGCACTGAAACATTGTGGAGCAGTTGTTGGCAACTCATCAAGCGGACTAATCGAGGCTCCATCGTTCGGTATACCGACAGTCAATATCGGCGACCGCCAGAAAGGACGCGCACAAGGTAACACCGTCATCAACTGCGCCGCCGATGAAGCATCCATCAAAAAAGCTATAACCTCAGCCATATCCCCTGAATTTCAGCATTACTGCAAGTCTGAGGGCCTCAATCCTTACGCCGGTATAGATACGCTCAAGAGCGTTAAGGCATTGCTTCTTTCCCTTCCCGCCGTTCGCCATCTTCCCAAGCATTTCCACGATATTCTAAAGTGATTTTACCATCTTTCCTAAATTTATCTCAAAAATTTATTTGGAAATAAAAATATTCTGTTATAAATTTGCACACAAATACCATCGCAGAGCCTGGTAGGGCTTGGGGTGGGTAAGTGATTTTTAAAATATAGAAAAAGCGTTTATCTGCGCCTTTTCCTGCTCAACCAAGAATCTCGCAAATTCTTAATCCAAGGCAGGAACTGAGCA
Organism: Muribaculaceae bacterium; assembly: GCA_029071345.1. Taxonomy (GTDB): domain Bacteria; phylum Bacteroidota; class Bacteroidia; order Bacteroidales; family Muribaculaceae; genus Lepagella. The sequence continues at coordinate 12,288 of JAIEAO010000071.1, forward strand.
ACGGTAGATGTCTAAAGGAGTGTATTTATTTCACTATTGCCGATGCTGTATTCTTTTTTCTCAAAGTAGTCGGCTACAATTTCAGTGACATGGATATTACAAGCGTAGGCTCTGCTCGTTGTCGTTCTTCTTGGATGGGCAATGCGAGAGCCTTTGGTTGAGAACGGCAACGATAGCTTGGTTCCTACGCTTTTCTTTTTACGGCACACTAACCATGTTTTATTAGTGCAGTCTCAGAGGAACCGGACGGCAACGTTTTATAATACTCTGGGATGCAGACGTTCACAGCCAAAAATATCTCGCATGGGCTCATCCATAGACGGATAATGACGCTTCTTGTATGCGCCGCAGGAGCTTGCGCTTCGGCAGCGCCGCAAGAGGTTGCGGTAAAGACAAACTTGCTATATTGGACATCCACCACTCCTAACATTGGAGTGGAGACCAAGATAGGAGGCAAGTTCTCCCTTTCCACAACAATTGGATATAACGCCTTCAATTTTAAAAATTACACCCTTGCCGACGGCACATATGTAAACCCCAAGCTCCACCATTGGCTCGTGATGTCCGAGCTTAGATACTGGCTCAAAACTCCCTATCATAGTAATTTCTTAGGAATCCACCCCTTCGGAGGGGAATATAACGTAAGCGGCCACCACCTCTTCGGTCTCCGCAAAGAATTCCGTTATCAGGGTTGGGGTGCCGGGGTCGGAGTCGGTTACGGACATGTCTGGCACATATCGCGCGACTGGGCAATTGAAACTGAGATTGGTGTGGGATATGCACGCACTTGCTATTCCAAATATCAGTGTGGAAGCTGCGGTGCGCTCATGACTTGCAAACATAAGAACTATTTCGGACCTACCAAACTTGCTGTCTCAATAGAATATATCATACCCCGAAGTCGGCATGCCAGCAGTGGGGAGCGTTCCGTTCCTGTGCCCGAAATCACTCCCGCAGTCAGAACTGAGCGTGACACTTTGATTCGTCGTGATACCCTTATCCGTCACGACACTGTATATCTCCCGTCTCCATCTTCTGTTTCCAATGCTACGGCTTCTGCAGAACCGCAGTTGCTCAAAGCGACATTCGTGATTGACTATCCTGTTGACGATTCCCATTTTCATCCCGAATTCGCATCTAATCCTGCCGAGTTGGCGCGCCTCGACTCACTTCTTTCAACCGTGCCGACATCTCGCATCAGAAGCGTCATGGTCGGCGGGTATGCATCTCCCGAACACACTTACAAGCATAATCTCATCCTCTCGAAAAACCGGGCCGCGAGTGTGGCTGGCTATCTTGCAGATGTGTATGGAATCCGTTTCGGGTCAGGCCCCGCAATCATTGTCAAAGGTCTCGGCGAAGACTGGGCTGGAATGCAAGCGGAGTTATCTAAATCGTTCAGTCACCCCGATGCGAGGACTGAATTCATTGAAAAAATCTCAGATCCCGACCGGCGTGAGATTGCTCTCCGCAATATCATCGGAGAGGAAAAATATAAAGAAATCAAGGCACTCATTTATCCGCGGCTACGTCGCACTGTAATCGAGATAACATATGAAGACACCTGCAACTAAACGATTCTGCACACTCCTATGGATGCTGCTTTGGCTCATTGCGGCAGGGTTGCAGG
>JAIEAO010000072.1 GCA_029071345.1 Muribaculaceae bacterium
ACATAATATTATGAAAGTAAAAATTTTATTATCAAGCATTTGCTTAGGTTTATGCATTGCGGGAGCTAATGCACAGACCAACAATCAGGAACATCTCAAAAGTCTGAACGCAGCAGGTATTGACAATTCAATCTCACCGAAAAAAGACTTTTATCATCATGTGAATAAGAAATGGATGGAGGCTCATCCGCTGTCGGCTGAATATTCCCGCTATGGTCAGTTCAACATCCTTAACGATTCAAGCAACAATCGCGTTCGCCGCATCGTTTCTGGTCTTGCAGCCACAAAGCCTGAGAAAGGAACTGATGCTTACAAGATTGCTACTATCTATGAGGCCGGCATGGATTCTGTAAGACGCAATGCGCTCGGTGCCTCTCCTATTAAGAACGATCTTGCCAAGATTGAGAACACTCCGGCCAACGAGATGGAAGACCTCTTCATCTGGATGCACAAGAACTATGGTTCACCCTTCGTAGGTGCCGGTCCGATGGAAGACCTCGCAAACAGTAATGTTTATGCAATGTATGTATCAGGTGCTGATCTCGGACTTGGTGACCGTGATTATTACCTATTAAATGACAAGCGCAACAAGGATGTGCGTGAGGCTTACACCAAGCTCATCGAAAAGCAGATGCAGCTCGCCGGATATTCTAAGAAAGATTCAAAGAGAATTGCTAAGAATGTCCTCAAGATCGAGACTCTGATTGCAGACTCAACCTGGACTCGCGAGGAAAGCCGTAACATTCCGGCGATGTATAATCCCCGCTCGATCGCTCAACTCAAGGAGGCATATCCCGCATTCCCCTGGGAGCGCATCTTCGTTGAGACTATGAATATCCAGACCCCGGAGATGGTGATTGTAACAAATCCCAATACTGTCCTTCAGGGTAATACTCTTATGAGTAAACTTACTGACCGCGAGAAGAAAGACTATTATCTCTGGGATTATGTAAGCTCTGCTTCCCCTTATCTTAGCGATGATTTCGCTGATGCTTCTTTCGAATTCCAGAAAGTCTTCAGCGGCGTTGAGCAACAGCGTCCGCGTTGGAAAAAGGCTCTCGGCGTAGTGGAAGGTGTAATGGGTGAAGGTATCGGTAAACTCTATGTAGAGGAATACTTCCCCGAAAGCTCCAAAATTTACATGGAAGGTCTTGTAGAAAATCTCCGCAACGCACTCGGCAAGCATATCATCAACCTTCCCTGGATGAGCGATGACACTAAGGTTCAGGCAATGAAGAAGCTTAACGCTATTACAGTGAAGATCGGCTATCCCGACAAATGGAAAGACTACTCTAAACTTAACGTTGATCCAGCGCTCTCTTATTGGGAGAACGTGCACAATGCCAATATGTGGGCCACGGAGCAATATCTTGCAAAATGGGGTAAGCCTGTAGACAAAACCGAATGGGGCATGACACCTCAGACCATCAACGCATACTATAACCCACTGAACAATGAGATCGTGTTCCCGGCAGGTATTCTACAGGCTCCTTTCTACGATCCCGCATCAAGCGATGCTGAAAACTACGGCGGTATCGGCGTGGTAATCGGACACGAGCTTACTCACGGTTTCGACGATCAGGGCTGTAACTTCGATGCTTCGGGTAACATGGTTAACTGGTGGACACCCGAGGATGCCGAGAAATTCAAAAACCTTACTCAGGGTCTCGTTGAGCAGTTTAACGCTGTAGAGGTACTTCCCGGTCTCAACGCCAACGGTGCTTACACTCTTGGTGAGAATATAGCCGACCAGGGTGGTCTTCGTGTAGCTTACACCGCATTCCTCGATTCGCAGAAGAAAAAAGGTGTTGACATCTCTTCCGAGGAAGCCAAGATCGACGGTTTCGATCCTTCGCAGGTGTTCTATCTTAACTTCGCAAATCTCTGGGCCAATAATATCCGTGAGAAAGAGATGCGCTCACTGACAACAGGCGACCCCCACTCTCTCGGCATCAACCGTGTGAACGTATCTCTCCGCAACATCGAGCCCTTCTTCAAAGCGTTCGGTATCAGCAATGGCGACGAGATGTTCCGTCCCGAAGAGGAGCGAGTTATCATTTGGTAACAGTATTATTATAGCTGTGCATCCCATTAAATTACAAAATTATGAATTTCATTAAGTGTTTATTTTCAGTATCGGTCAGTGCCATGATGCTTATGACGGCCACTTCATGCGTTGCCGTTACAGGTGGAGACTCTGTAATATCCGGTAGCGAACAGATTGAAGGATCGGGAAAGATTATCTCAAAAAATATAGTTGTTTCTTCAGATTTTTCAGGCATTTCTGTTCCTTCGATTATAGATGTAGAAATTGCGCAGGGTAGTTCCAATAGCATCCGGATTGAAGGATCTGATAACCTCTTGCAATACTGCGATGTCAGCGTTAACGAAAACACCTTGAATGTTAAACTGACGAAAGAAGCTATTCATCTCAGTTTTAAGAAATTTGACGTCAAGGTATATGTTACGGCAAAGACACTGAATAACATCGATATATCGGGCACAGGTGACGTAGACTTTAAAGGAGAATTCAACACATCCAGCCTTAACTTTGTCATTTCCGGCACAGGTGACATTACAATTCCCGCCTTGACAGCGGCAGATTTCAATGTAACCATTATGGGCACCGGTGATGTTAAAGCAAAAGGAACTTGCGAAAAAGCCGAGCTTACGGTAAGCGGAACCGGTGATATTGATGCCGCACTTACAGGCCTACAGACTCTGAAAGCGACTATCTCCGGAACAGGAGATATTGATCTCAGCGGATCAACAATGGATGCTGAGTATAAAGTCTTTGGCACCGGCGATATCGATGCCAAAGACATGAAGGCTAAAAATGTTACTGCTTCATCAATGGGAACAGGAGAGATCGAGTGCTATGCCTCGGAATCATTCTCAGGCTCTAAATCGAAAACCGCAGGACTGAAATGTTACGGTGAGCCCGCTAAATACAACTTGAATAAGTATTAACATACCAACCGATATTATATGAATGAGCCGGGGCATCATCGCCTCGGCTCATCCTTTTTGATTTAATTGCTATATCTGTTCAGTGAGTTAGTGCCCTTTCGGCGTCCAATTCATTTGCTTTTAACGCCTCGAATAAATATCGCGCCCGGCTCTTTGAAAGTGATGGGAATCACATAGTTTAAGTTATGCTTTCTGGGTGTAGCGAATCTAACGCGGAACTTAGGCAATGCATTTGCAAGCCTTAATGCCTCTTGATTAACTGCTTCGTTTTTGCTCGGACGTCGAACAATCTTCGGGTCACTAATTGAGCCATCAGGATGAACGGTAACATGAACAAAGACTCTTTCGCTACCCTTGAATCCTTCAGGAATTCGGATATTTTCATCAATCCATTCTTTGAGTTTTCCGTTGCCTCCGGGAAACTCGCAGGTAGGATCAAGATTTATAAAAACACTGTGTAGTTCATCTTTTAACTGTGCAACGTATTCCGGTGATACGGTCAAAAAGACAGCTCGATTTCCGTATTCGTCGTTTTTAATTTCAACCGAATGAATGGAATCTGTCTCAATTTGAGTATCATATAAGAGTGGAAGCCATTCGTTATTGAAGTAGTAGAATACAGGTTTGGTGTCCTGTTCTGTAAGAGGAAATTGAATTTCACGAACTATAGTATCATTCTTACAGCAATTTTGCGCGAACGCAATGCACGACTGAACTATAAGCAAGGAAATTAAAAATAACTTCTTCATACGTTATCGGTTTTAGTTAAATAATATACAGGTTGGAGTGAACTCTCTCCTGCCACAAAGTTAGCAAAATTCTGCGATTCATAGTCTCCCAAATTCAAAAATTGCGGTAGCTTTTGATACGATAATTGAACGAAGCAAAGATTATGATTTGAAATAATGGTAAGGATTATGGAAAATTTTCAGTAATTTTTATTAATTTTGCAATTCAATTCCGGAGCTACAGGTAAATCAGGTAAAATTCAAGTTTTATTTCCGGATGCATCATTAATAATCGATATTATATTTATGGATTGGCTAATTGATCTTATCCGCCCTTTCAATGATTCGCTTGCAAGCACAATTGTGCTTTATTCGTTCGTGATCTTCACTGGAATATTCTTAGGGAAGATTAAAATCTTCGGCGTTTCTCTGGGTGTGACATTCGTTCTCTTTGTCGGTATTGTGATGGGCCATTTCGGCTATCAGGCCGATGGCAATGTGCTTCACTTCCTGCGCGAGTTCGGACTGATTCTGTTTATCTTCTCTATCGGTATGCAGGTTGGTCCCGGTTTCTTCTCATCCTTCAAAGAGGGTGGCGTTAAGATGAATGCACTCGCAGTTACAGGAATCTGCCTGAATGTGGTAATCATGCTTGCGATTTATTACATTCAGGGTGGTTCGGAAGGAGCCACTTCCATCTCGCAGATGGTTGGTATCTTGAGTGGCGCGGTTACCAACACTCCCGGACTCGGAGCGGCGCAGCAAACCTATCTTCAAGTAGATCCTAACGGTTATGATGTCAGCCAACAGATGTCAATGGGATACGCAGCAGCCTATCCGCTCGGTGTGATCGGCATCATCCTCACTATGATTATATTGCGTAAGATTTTCAAAATAGATCCTGCTACTGAAATCAAAGAGATTGAGAATGATGAGAAGAATTCTCAGCTCGCTCCTCATATTCTGTCGCTCCGCGTTACCAATAAAATGATCGACGGCCTTTCGATGCAGAAACTTCATATGCTCATTTCAAGTGATTACGTAATTTCCCGAATCGAGAAGCCGGATGGAACTGAAATTATTCCGACATCGCAAGATGTGCTTAACTACAATGATATATGTCTCGTGGTATGTTCTCAGCAAGATGAGGAAGTTTTCACCAGATTTATCGGTCCTATTGTAGAGAAGACCTGGGAACGTGAAACCGGCCCTGTGGTGTCTCGTCGCATTCTTGTCACAAAGACGGAGTATAACGGCGTTAAGCTTGGCTCAATGCGACTTCATTCCGCATATAAACTCAATGTGACGCGTGTAAACCGCGCGGGTGTAGATCTC
>JAIEAO010000073.1 GCA_029071345.1 Muribaculaceae bacterium
CCTCCTTTTTAATGAACATGACCGGCATGTGCGTCAAGTTTGCCGGATGCCTGGGCCAATTTCACAAGAACCGCTCCTTTAGCCACAATTGTCTCACCCTCTTTTACGCCCGATAGTATCTGCGTATTTTTGCCGTCACTCTTGCCAAGCGACACCTGACGCTTCTCGTAGTGCTCGGGCATAGCTTCAACAAAAACGAAGTAACTGCCCATCTCTTCGACTATCGCACTAACGGGCACAGTGAGCGAAGGGGAATCGCCTGATGTGATATACATCTCTAAAAATGTGCCCGGTATAAAATCTACTGTGTTTGCAACCTGAAACACGACAGGTACCAACGGAGTCTCGACATCAGCCCCTTTACCCACACTGACCAGCGATCCTCCGAGATCACTTAGCGAATAAACCGCTCCATCGGCCGGATTTTTAAGCGTTGCGCCAGTTATATTCTTCAATCCCGGTATTTTTCGGGGTGAAAGTTCGGCTCGCAGATAGAGATTGCGGTTTTGAGCCACTTCCACCACCGGTGCGCCGGCTTCCACATATTCACCATTACGCACATATACCCTCTTCACAAATCCGCTTATCGGCGACACGCCGGAGCTTTTACCGCCCGCGAATCCTTTTTTCAGAGCTTCGTAACCTGACGCTGCCTGCTCGTAATCAGCCTTGGCGCGCTGAAAATCGCCCTCTGTTACGAGTCTCTCTTTAAGCATCGCCTCTTTACGCTCATACTCTTTTTTAGCGCGGTTATACTCGCTCTCCGCCTCTTTCACTTTTACTGAAAGATTATTGTCGGCCATAGCGGCGGCATCAACGGAAAACAGTGATTCTCCCACTTTTACGCCCTTCCCGTCCACGGCTTTATCTCCGGCAAGATGCACTATTCCCGAAGCTCTGGCTACAATCACACGTTCGTCGCCGTTGGATGGTTCCACGAGCACCATCGTGCGCACCACTTCTCCGAACGGCACCATTTCGGCCTTAGCCAAAGCGAAATCCACAGTCTCACTCTGCTCCTTCGGAAAAAATATCAGATTGGAATGTTCTTTAGATTCACCCTCATGCTCGTGATCATGCTGCTCCGCTTCATGGTCATGCTGTTCATGTTCGTGGGTATGGTTATGTTCATGGCTGTGCTTGCAACCGACTACACACACCATCATAGTCAGATAGAGAGCTGTCAACAGCGCCCCCTTATATTTTGCGTACATAAATGTTTAGGTTTTAGATATTAGGCTTTAGGCATATATATGATTGTGAAGATTATGGTTATTCCAATGCCTAAATCCATAATTAATCAAAAAAAATAGAAACTTTAGTAGGGACGCGATATATCGCGTCCGCAAAGAAAAGATATTAAGGAATTAGTGTCCAAAAATCCTAATTCCTAACTCCTAATTTCTAACTAACCGCGGGGCGGTGCACGCAATCCCCTGCTTCCCGGCAGAGGCTCCTTAGAATATAAGATTTCATCCGTACCCGCAGGCTTATCCGCCGTCACAGCGGCTGGCTCGGGGATAGCAAAAAGACACGGCAATACACCGGCAATCAATAACAGATCGAAGCCGGCATCCGTGGCGTTTATAGATTTATCGGAATTATCCTCACGGCAGATAGAAGCCATCATCGTGTCGTTCATAAGGCAATGCCCGTCATCGTGAGATTCCTCTCCGTCATGATGGCAACAATGACCCTTCTGATCCTCGTCTTCACCGGCTTCATCTTCCGAAAGATGAACAAGAGTGGCGATCATATCGTCGCCGTGATAATGCGGTATAGCGGCATGGGCCAATATCACAATATTAGCCAGCAAAATCAAGAATGCCGAAAACCGCGCTTTCATAAGATGCTATTATGTCTAAAAAGATAACGACCCGGAAGGCTTTATTATTGCCTTCCGAGCCGCCATTCTATCCTATATTCTTGCCGTCACGGAGCGCCGGCTTTACTTTATACTTGTAAATTTTCAAGTTTGCTTGAAAATTTACTCGCCTGCTGCGCACTTCGCTATCGGCTCGCTCATCGGCGAAGCATAGCTCTTGGCGTAATACTCACGAAGCTGCTTTTTGAGTTTCTTAACCACTCCCGCATATTTCGGATCGTTGGCTACATTGTGACGCTCTTCCGGGTCGTTCTTGTAGTCGAACAACTGATAGCTAAGCACCTTGGATTCGTCAAACGGCTGGTAGGTCTTGAAACCTTTGGTCCATTCCACAAGGCGGTAACGCGGATCGCGGATTGCATAACCGTGAATATCATTCTCCAACTCTTTGGCTTTTCCCTTGAGATCGGTGTCGGTCGAGATGGTGTAATCTTCGGTGGTGGTGCGTGAATACTGGCTCATCACGTAATCCTTGACCTTGGCTTTAGGATTCTTCAGCACCGGCACAAGGCTCGTGCCGTCGAGCTTCTGCGGATGAGGAGTGTTGGTAAGCTCCATGACTGTCGGGAAGACGTCGAGGAATTCCACCATAGAATCAGACTTCACACCCTTCTTCATTCCGGGCGCGGAGATGATCAGCGGAGCATGCGTTGCCTGCTCGAAGTTAGTCATCTTGTTCCACAATCCATGGTCGCCGAGATGATAACCGTGGTCGCCGTAAAGGATGATTACAGTGTTATCTGCCAAGCCCTCTTTCTCAACGGCATCGAGCACCTTACCGATCTGAGCGTCCGTATATGAGATGCAGGCGTAATAAGCATGAAGCAGGCGCTTCTGAGTCTCTTCGTCGAGATGCTGGGTATCCTTGTAGCTCTCAAACGGAGGTATATCTGAATATCCTTTCACCTCCAACGAATTATGATAGGAATATTCCACATCATCGCTCGCCATGTCCTGGAATGCGGCCACCGGCATCGACTCGCGGTCATACATATCCCAATATTTCTTGGGGGCGCAGAAAGGGAGATGAGGTTTCTTGAAACCTACTCCGAAGAAGAAAGGCTTGTCACCATCCTTCAGTGTATGCAGTGCTTTTACAGCCTCCTCGGCAATCAGTCCGTCGACATATCCGTTATCGGGCACATCGGCGCACTCCGTAGCCACGCGACCGTTAGCAAGCACGTAAGCCGGTGCCGAAGTCTTTATATAAGGAAGGCTCCATGATTCCGGGTCATCTTTCACGGTCTTGTCTTTGAGCGGATGGTAAACCTTCCCCACACCCACCGTCTCATAGCCGTTATCTTTCAGAGTCTGAGGCAGGGTTTTGATATCCGGGTTATTCTTACGGAATGATCCGCAGAGCCACCACACTCCCGTATGGTCCGGGTTAAGACCGGTTAGAAGCGATGAACGTGTCGGGCCGCTAAGTGCCACCTGACAGTATGAATTATTAAAAGTCGTGCCTTGGGCGGCCAGACGATCCATATTAGGAGTCTTCGCTAATTTATCGCCATAAGGGCCGATCCACGTTTTCATGTCATCGACCGAAATCAAGATGACATTCGGACGGTTATCGCTCTTTTTCTCTTCTGCCGGCTTGGCGTTGGCCACTGCGGGCGTAAGAGCTAAAGCATTAACACCGCACAACAAAAAATTTAATTTTTTTCCGTAAATCATGAGTAGGTTTTAAAGTTTTTGTTAATTTTGCACAAAGTTACATTTTTTCTTCAAAATAAAACACATTAATTAGAAATTTTAACCATGGCGAAACTCAAATTTTATATTTCGACATTAGTTTTATTTTTCTCTGCCCCTATTTGGGCACAAACCCTCGACACCGACGCTTTGGCGAAATTCCCGTCTGCAATACAGCGCGACGTTTTCGAAGTGGCATCCAAAGTTAAACTCACAGGCGATCAGCAAGTGCAGCTCGCCAAGGCAATCAAGAAAGAAAACGACAACATGATCGAATCTATCAAGGCCAACGAAGGCGTGCTTACCAATAAAGGACGCAACCAGATCGCAAAACAGCGCGACAAAGCACTCCAGAACATCCTCTCCACCGACCAGCTTGAGCAATATTACCGCGGAGTCTATGATGCCGAAGCCGACGCTGCCGGAAACGCACTCGCCAACGCACTCCAGAAAAAATATGATCTCACCGATCAGAACTGGAAATTCATCCGCGTCGCATGGTATAAATACAACCTCGACTCGCGCGTAATCCGCAAGATGATGGCCGACCAGCCCAAGAAAGCCGACAAAAAGATTGCCGAAATGAAAAAATACTGGCTCGACACCATCGAACAAAAAGGAGGCATCCGCGTCAACCCCGACGCCATGACCGTCGAAGTCACCCGCCCCTTCGACCCCAACCACCTCCACAAATAATTTCTCCCGCTCTTCCCTCTCCTCCGTGCCGCTTGCTTTAGCAAGCGGATTGTGGTCCGAACGAAGTGAGGACAAAAGGCGAAGCCCCATTGCTCCTCTCCGCCCTCCGCTCTCCTACCCCTTCGCGTCGCGGATTGTGGTCCGAACGAAGTGAGGACAAAAGGCGAAGCCCCATTGCTCCTCTCCGCCCTCCTCTCTCCGCTCTCCGCGTCGCGGATTGTGGTCCGAACGAAGTGAGGACAATTCAAAGCATAACCATTAATATTTTTTCGATAACACCTATCATCAGAAAAAGCCGGAATCCGCGCGATGCAGATTCCGGCTCTCTAATTTAGTGAGAAGTAAAAAGTTTTCAGTTATTACTTTTTACTTCTTACTTTTTACTTGCCGAAGGCATAGTCCACGCAGGCGCGCCCTTCGATCTGAGGCTTCACCAACGCCGCTGCAGCCACATGCGCCGGATGCTGCGCATACACCGCCACATCGGCCATCGTCGGCACCACAGCCGTCAGCACCAGATCCCAGCTCTCCGCCGGGTTCTCATTGATGCCGACCTCCATACTCTCGAGGCAATCGATCTGCTCGGGAAGAGCCATCAGCGCCGCCGCAAAGCGGTCGCAAGCCTCACGACGCTCAGTCTCCGTTCCCGAAAATTTAAAAGTCACAATATGCTTTACCATAATTTCAGTGATCAGTGATAAGTGATAAGAATAATAATGCGAAGCCGGTTTGTCGAAGGTGAAAGTGGCCATAACTCCTAACTCCTCATTCCTAACTCCTAACTAAGCTAAGTGCACCAGACACTCATCCACATTGTTATGTATACGCTCCTTCAGCGAACCGCCCGATGTCACAGGCTCGAACTTCTTACCCGTTATGTGCTCATACAGCTCGATATAGCGGTTGCTCACTTCCTCGCAATATTCCTTTGTCATCTCGGGCACTTTCTGACCCTCCTTACCCATGAATCCGTTGGCGATCAACCACTGACGCACAAACTCCTTCGATAGCTGCTTCTGCTCCTCGCCATTCTTCAGGCGCTCCTCATAGCCGTCGGCATAGAAATAGCGCGAAGAGTCGGGGGTGTGGATCTCATCGATAAGATAAACCTTACCATCGAGCACTCCGAATTCATATTTAGTGTCAACCAGTATCAACCCATGCTCGGCAGCGATCTTCGAGCCGCGCTCAAACAGCGCGAGCGCATACTTCTCCACCTGCTCATAGATCTCCTCCGGCACGATGCCGCGGGCGATGATCTCCTCGCGCGAGATATTCTCGTCATGACCGGCGTCAGCCTTCGTAGTCGGTGTCAGGATAGGCTCCGGAAGCTTCTGATTCTCCTTAAGGCCCTCGGGCAGCTTAACGCCGCAGATCTCACGCGCACCATTCTTATAATCGCGCCAAGCCGAACCCGCGATATAACCGCGTACGATCATCTCGATCTTGAGCGGCTCGCAGCAAAGACCCACCGTCACCATCGGGTCCGGGCACGCCAACTTCCAGTTAGGCACGATATCGCTCGTAGAATCCAAGAAAAACTCAGCGATCTGGTTAAGCACCTGCCCCTTGTAAGGGATACCCTCCGGCAACACTACATCGAACGCCGAGATACGGTCAGTAGCCACCATCACCATATACTTGTCAGCGATATTATACACATCGCGCACCTTACCGTGATACACGCTCTTCTGATCCTTAAAATTGAAATCAGTCTCTTTCAATACTTCCATATATCTATATTTATAGGTTTCAAGGCTTATCTGATGCAAAATTAGGCAATATCCTCAAATCAGGCAAGCAAACACGGCAAATCTCCCCAAAAATTTCTAAATTAGCTCCCGAAAGCCCCATTCCCTCTCTCCGCCCTCCGCTCTCCTCCCCCTTCGCGGGGCGGGTGGGGGGCCGACCGAAGGG
>JAIEAO010000074.1 GCA_029071345.1 Muribaculaceae bacterium
TCCCCCCAAGAAAAAGTATTCCCCCCGCCCTAATACTAACAAAAACCCTATTAAAAATCCGCTGGGCCGGGCCATGCCGCGACCGCTTCAAACGCGCCGTAATCATTGGGATATTAAACCATTCGGTTGTCAAAATGTTATTTTATATGGGCATTCCCCTATAAAATAACATTACTATGAAAACACAACCATCAATAACTCCGTCCGTCGTAAATAATGGCCCTACCGGGGGTTATTACGCATTCTTAATCTTATATCTCGTACTTCTAAGTGCATTCGGATCGTTCGTAAACGATATGTATCTCCCTACCCTCCCGGAGATGGTGAGGGCATTTCAGACATCTCGTTCCACCGTGCAGCTCGGTCTGACATTCGGTATGATCGGCCTCGGATTCGGTGAGTTGATCTTAGGTCCTTTGAGCGACCGTTTCGGCAGAAAACCAATCCTTATAATCGCACTCATAATATTCAGTATCGGCGCATTATGCAGCGTCTGGTCAAAGACTATATATGAATTCCTGTGGTGGCGTCTTGTTCAAGGTTTAGGCGCATCAGGCGGATACTTCCTTGCCCGCACAATCCCGGCCGACCTCTATCAAGGCCGTGCATTGGCAAAAGTGATGGCGCTCGTCGGAGCAATCAACGGTTTCGCACCAGCATCCGCCCCTGTTATCGGTGGATTTGTAGCAAGATCAATCGGCTGGCAAGGTATCTTCTGGATTCTTTTCGGATTCAGCTTGCTTCTCCTCGTCCTTGCCATCCCCTTTAAAGAATCCTTACCACGCGATCGGAGGGTGACCGGCAAATTCGGCACAGCTTTCAAGAATTATGTGGTATTAGCTAAAAACAAACACTTCGTGGTCCATGTGCTCCTCAAAGGTAGCGCATTAGGCGTGCTGTTCGCCTACATTTCCTCGGCACCGTTCATCATTCAGGATCACTACCACTTCTCGCAACTTCAATTCGGTCTCTTCATGGGCGTCAACGCACTGTTTGTAGCAATGGGTGCTTCGGCGGCTCTAAAATTTAAACCCTTGAAAAAAGCTGCGATTATTGCAGCTTGGGGATTGGCCGTGACAGTAGCAGTCCAGTATGTATGCTTCTGCACGGTAAATAATGTATGGGTATACGACGCAGTGAACCTTCCGATGCTCTTCTGCCTCGGAATGATCTTCACCGTCGGTAATACGTTAGCGATGAACGAAGGACGTGACTGCGCCGGAGATGCCTCCGCACTGATCGGCCTTGTAGGCTACATATTTGGAGCCGTCGTAAGTCCGTTGGTCGGCTTAGGTGACATTCTGCACTCCACCCCACTCTGCATTGCCATCTTAACAGTACTCGTATTAATATCCGCCCACATGTCTCGCGTCCTCCCTGCCGACCTCATCGCCACTCCCGGTAGCGCCACCCGCGCCTCCGCCCCCGACGTCACCTCAAATAATACCACTAAGAAATAACAACTAAAATAACTCCCCCAGAGGGGGATAAGATGGTAACCGCGGGCGCAAGCCCGTGGATAAAGGCCTCCCCAAAATCAAGAACCCACGGAGTGGGTGACAGAATAGGCCAAGTGAACCCCCCTCTGTTGGTTAGAACATATATGTATTAAATAACCCCAGATGTCAACCTGGGGTTATTACATATCAATATATCCAAATCCACAGCGTGGATGTAACAATTTAATCCTTACCAACCGGCATTATTTATCATCTTGCGAACAGATCCATCGGAGAATCTTACAATCACAATGCCGTTATAATTTTCATCGACCTTATTACCATTGATGTCATATCTCCTAACAATCTCTTTTGGAGCAGATTCGGATTTAATTTCATTCACACCTGATTCGTCAGGATCTAAAGCTGAAAGATTCCAAAAATTCTTCCAACTGTCAGCTGTCTTATATGCTTCAAGAGCATCTGCCGGCACCTTAACAATCATATCCATATATTGTTTGTTTTTCATTGTCGGCAATGTTGGAGGCTCTTTAGCATAGGAGATTATGGTATCAAGAGATGCTATAGAGGATATATTACCCCAATTCCGTCCTTCTATTAAGCTAACGTTTTTTAGAGATTCTCCAATTTCAAGTTTTACTAAATTTGGCACTGGAATCTCATCATTTAATAATCGGTCAATATAAAGAACTTTAATCTCCCGGGGCCAGCTCTCAACCCATTGCGAACTTTCAAATGAATCCGCTCTATTGTATCCTAAGATAAGACGCTGAGATGAGTACATCAATCTCAATTGGGATAAACTTACATCATCAAAAGTATCGATAGAGGGCTTATTCAATTCGCTATAGTATTGAGATATTTCCGTCACAGATCCAGGTATTTCTAAAGTTGCTAATTTAGCGCATCCACTAAATAAACCATATTCAATTCTTTTAAGAGCTTTAGAAAATTTTATATGTTCTAATAAACTACAACCAGAAAACGTACATTTTCCTATCGATATTACAGAATTTGGAATCTTGATAGTTTCCAGCGAACTACAATTGGAGAAAACATATTCTCCTATAGAAATTAATGAAGTTGGTAAAGAAACTGATGTAAGTGAACTGCATTTACTAAAAGTATATCCCTCAATTGATGTTAAAGAATTTGGTAAAGAAATAGATGCAAGTGAACTACAATTGGAGAAAGCGTATTTCCCTATTGATAGAACAGCATTTGGTAAAGAAATAGATGCAAGCGAGCTACAATATGAAAAAGCATATTCACCTATTGATATTACCGAATTCGGAATAGTGATATTTGCAAGCGCACTGCAACGAAAGAACGACTTTCTATCTATTGATGTCACAGAATTTGGAATAATGACATTAGTAAGTGAACTACAATTCTCAAAAGTACTTTCTTCTATTGATGTCACAGAATTAGGAATAGTGATATTTGTAAGTGAGCTACAATCCTTAAAAGCACTTTTTCCTATAGATATCACAGAATTAGGAATTATTACAGAAGAAAGCGAACTGCATCCACTAAAGGCAAAGCGTCCAATGGATATCACAGAATTTGATAATGATATAGAAGAAAGCAAACTGCATCCACTAAAAGTGCTACCTCCAATGCTCGTTACTTTAAGATTTCGAGAATTATATGTTATCTCTGCGGGAATAACTATATCGCCTTCATATTTATTATCTCCATCAACCACCTCGCAAGTCAGATCCGTGAACGATGTTATTGTATAATATATTCCGTCAACCTCGAAATCGTAAGCGGAGGAGGGGATGGAGAATAATATTATACTGAAAATCAGTACAATTTTTCTAATTAAAGTGTTCATTCTTCCTTTTGTTTTAAATTGACTATTCTTAATTTAGATACTTCGGGGAGTTCCGAGACCACTTCCTCACCGGGTATTGGAGCGGCATGATTAGCATACGACTTCACAGTTGCCCTACCTGAAAAATTGAAAGTCTTGTGAACTGGTATCGTATTTCTCTTGTCAGTGGTTATAACTTTAACAGAACCATTGAAACTCCATTTTGAATCATTCTCCTCAATGAGGCTGTCGTGATTTACTTTAGCTTGATAGAACCCTTCAAAGATAAAATCGGGATCTTCAGGAAGAGCTACTTTACTCGGATCATTCCAATACTTCTCGATCCAGATTTCGATACACCTAATTACATCTTGCTTTCTCATAAGCATTTTATTAGATATCGGCTAAATCCTCGCCCGACGTATAGTGATACAAATAAAAAAGGTGTGAGGATTGCATCTCTTCTTATCCTATATCCGGGTCTTGGCGTACCCACCTCATTAGATAAGAATGACAGCCCCACACCAGTTGCGTATACATTTTGCCTTCGCAGGCGTGGGTATAGCAATTGATGCAGGTGTCATTGTGTTCTTATCTTCAATGAGATTTCAAACCGCCAAGTTTGGATATAGAAGATAAAATTCAATAACACCTTTTTCGGCAGATTATCTGCCATCAACAAAAAGTTGAATTTATGGAGCTGTCTCTACAGTCTGCCGATAAATTCAACCGCAAATTTAGCAAAATTTCATAATTAAACAAAGAAAATCTGTCTGTCAGTTGCTTTAAAGTGCAATCACTCCCCGGCTACGACTGCCATTTTAGAAGCAAAGGATATCTATTGCCGTAGCGGAAGATTCCCAACTTCCGCTACATAGTCAGCAATTGCGGAGGTTAGGAAACCTCCGCTACTTAACAACAGCAGTAATCATTTATCGGCGGACGCGATATATCGCGTCCCTACTATTCTCTCGATTCATATACCCCCTCCATCATCCTCTCTAAACTCCCTCTCCACTACTGCAAAGCGGTGAGGAGTATTTCGAGGAATTGTGATTTTACCGTTTCAAGATTGACGGGGTACGAGAGTTCTTGGGCGATGGAGGAGACGCCTTTGTCGACGAAGCCGCAGGGGTTGATGGCGCTGAAAGCGATGAGATCGGTATTGACGTTCAAAGCGAGGCCGTGCATGGTTACAAATTTACTGCATTTGATTCCCATTGCGCAGATCTTTCGCTCGTTCGGCGTACCGACATCTATCCATACACCCGTTGCACCATCTACTTTCTCCCCATTTATTCCGTAGTTCGCAAGAAGTTTGATTACACAGTCCTCGAGCAGTGACATATATTGCTTAACGCCGAGATGATGATATTCCAAATCAAGGATGGGATATACAATCATCTGACCGGGACCGTGATATGTTATGTCTCCCCCACGCTCTATATGGATAAATTCTATCCCCCTCTTTTTGAGTTCCTCGGCATGAAGCATATTGGCGGCGTTGCCATGAAAACCTAAGGTATAGACGGCAGGGTGCTCCCCTATCAGGATATATTCGTTCTCTATCGGTCGATGTTCTTTCTTGGCATCAATTAAAGAGTGGAACAGGCTCTTTTGCCTGTTCCACATCTCTCTATAGTCGGTGATTCCGAAATCGTCAATTTTTATATTCATTTCTATAGTAGGGACGCGATAAATCGCGTCCACAGGTCAAGAATTTCAATTATTATAATACGGTGCTAAATCGGTCAATACATTCTCAATGAATGGTTGAAGGCGTAGAGTTCCGCTTCTATGATCCATATAACCCGGTTTCTGAATATCATTCAGTAATTTAAGCCGGTTATATGCCTCCTTAAACTTCACCTTATCTCCGCTTTCGTAGATCTTGATGAGTTCGAGAGCTTTAAGTCCTCGATCTCCGAGGTTTGAGAACTGGACAAGCCACGGAGCTATCTCTACAACCAACGGCATATTACCACCTTTCGTAAACATGGCATCGGGGGCTGCCTTTATCTTGCTGAATTCATTTTTTAGTGCGTTATACTGCTGCGGAGTATAATTGTCGTATCGGAATGTCTCGACATTCCACGATTCGTTACGGCGATAGTTTTTCGGAGGATCGCAGGCATGGATTGCGAACGTACCATATTCCTCAGGTGCGCCGGGCATTATAGCTTCAAACGAACGAGTCCAAGAGTCAAGAGGATTATATGCGGCAGGGTTCCAGTCATAATCAGCCACACTATATATTGCGCTTTTGGATGCCTCGCCGTTCTCCATAGGATTGGATAAGAGGCCTACCATCGCATCACCGGTGAGCGTGGTGTCGAGACCATAGACGGGACCCATGAGCAGGTTATGACGGCAATAGTCGCTGACGGGGAAGTTCCACCAAACAAGAGCCGGGCGCTTAATGCGAGTGTCAACGAATTCCATCGACGCAGGTTCGATGTCTCCGCAAACTACCTTACCGGTCCAGAATACATCAACCGCGGGATCAAGTTCGCGGCCGTAGATAGCAAGCTGGCCGTTTTCCGTAGGATTCGCCCAACCCTGATTATAGTCTGTAGGGCAAAGGATGAGGTTTTCAACTCCATCTTTCTGTTTCACGAAATCCTTAACGAGATCATTGAGCAATTTTGCCTGTTTGTGCGAATCAGTACCCTCACCTTTTATATCATCGAAGAAGATTGCAAACTGCCTTACGCCAAGATCATACATTGCGGAGAATTTATTCAGCAGGCTGTCGTAATCGGCTTTATCCCAACGAATGTCACCTCCGGGATGGATTGCCCAAACGAATCTTACATTATTTTTATTTGCTCTTTCGGCCAATTCGGCAATTCTTTTACCTTCTTTCTCCGGATAAGGCTGACGCCAGCTCGGAGTGCGGTGGTAAGGGTCATCTTTCGGGCCATAGACATAGCAGTTCATCTTGTTACGGCCCATAAAATCCAGCATCGAAAGTCGAGTCTCATGGCTCCACGGTTCACCATAGAATCCCTCTACAACTCCACGATTCTTTAATGCGGGGTAATCTTCAATCTCCATCATCGGGAGATCCTGACCGTTTTTGATTACACCCGCTACGATCTGGTTAAGAGTTGTCAGACCATAAGCAGCCCCTACTTTGTCATAACCGATAACAGATATCTTATGCGGACCGATATAGAGCCGGTAAGCTCCAGAAACCGGTTTAACATCATTCTTCTGTGCCAACTCTTCCCCATATAACGCTTCAGTGTAGATGCCATCCTTGCTTACGGGCGTTTCCGTCATGACGTAAGTGAGATCGTCGGGGATATTACTCAAATTCAACCCTGCGGATATATTATACATCCCGCTGTAAGGACGTGTGATTTTAACAGGTGTCGGATTTATTACGATACCTTTATGGTCTAAGACTTTACCGGGAATAGGATTCAGATCAGGCTTTGATTCCTTTTTCGATAAGGCTGTGATCGGGTTTACAAGCGCCAACATCGCTACAGACGTGGCTAATAGTAATCGTTTCATATAGTTTAGGTTTGATATTACAAAATATGTTTCTCCGCATGATAGCTCGACCTAACCATCGGCGCACTTTCTATATGACGGAAACCCTTCTCCTTTCCGATCTTTCCATATTCTGCGAAAGTGTCGGGATGAATATACTCTTTCAAAGGAAAATGATTTTTAGTCGGTTGGAGATATTGCCCGATCGTCATGATTTCACAACCTACGCTTCTTAGATCATCCATAGTCTCCAATATCTCATTCGGTGTCTCACCTAACCCCAACATGATTCCCGATTTTGTGCGGATATTCTTGGATGCAATATATTTCAGTACGTCGAGCGAACGTTGATAGGTTGCAACAGATCTTACCGATGGTGTTAGCCTTCTTACAGTTTCAAGATTATGCGAGATGATATCCGGTTTTTCGGCAATCACGATATCGAGAAGTTCCGTCTTTCCCTGAAAATCGGGTATTAGTACCTCCATCGTCACTCCCGGGCATTTCTCTTTCAACGCCCTAATCATAGCGGCCCAGTGATTAGCTCCGCCGTCGGGCAGATCATCGCGGTCCACAGATGTGATGACGATATGTTTAAGTTTCAGAGTTTTGACGGACTCTGTAATCTCATCAATCTCCTTTCTATCCAGCGGACCGGGTTTTCCCGTCGTGACATTACAGAATTTGCAATTTCGTGTGCAGACATTTCCACCAATCATAAAAGTTGCCGTTCCGGCTCCCCAACATTCTCCCCTATTGGGGCACATCCCGCTGGAGCAGATTGTGTGCAAATGCTTGTCGTTAAGTAAACCGACAACCTGACTGGTCTTGAACCCTTTCGGCAACTTGATTTTCAGCCATTCGGGTTTCCGACGAAAATCCACTTCTTCTTTTTTATGGTTATTTATATTCGGCATGAAGAGTTTTATCCTTATTTAT
>JAIEAO010000075.1 GCA_029071345.1 Muribaculaceae bacterium
GTGGTGTTTTTTATAATAAACAAATCCCCCCCCCCCCCCCCCCGCGGCGCGCCGGCCCGGGGAGGGGGTTATGGGTGGGAGATATTAACCCCACATCTACTCGCTTACGCTCGTTGATGCGGGGTTATTATTGGTGCACCCCTTTGGGGTTGTTCCTTCTTCTTTCTTACTTTCTTACTTACTTAATACTTAATACTTATTACTTAGATATCATCTGCCTTCGTAGCGACGGCTGATAACATCCCAGTCTACGATATCCCAGAGGGAGTGGAGATAATCGGCACGACGGTTCTGATAATCGAGATAGTAGGCGTGTTCCCAGACGTCGAAAGTCATAATAGGTTTCAGACCTTGAGTCATAGGATTGGAGGCGTTGCCACCCTGAGTGATGAAGAGTGTGCCCTTGTCGTCAGTTGAGAGCCATACCCATCCCGATCCGAAGAGGGTCGTGCCGGCCTCCTCGAATTTCTTCTTGAAAGCATCCACGCTCTCAAACTGCTCCTCAATTTTTTCACGCAGCTTACCGGTCGGTTCCTTAAGACCTTCGGGCGAGAACTGGAAGAAATAGAAGAGGTGGTTCCATGCTTGCGCGGCGTTGTTATAGAGTTTGCCGTCACTCTTGCAAATGATCTCCTCAAGAGTCATTTCGGAGAAAGGAGAATTTTCTATAAGTGCGTTTGTAGTGTCGATGTATGCTTTCTCATGCTTTCCGTAATGATAGTCGATAGTTACGGCTGAGATTACAGGCTCCAGAGCATCGGGAGCGTAGGGAAGACGAGGTTGAGTGATTTTCATAATAATATGTTTTTTATAGTTTAATAATTAAGTTACATTCCGGTCAACCTAATGGTGACCTTTCATTAACTATAACAATCATTTACGGTTAAGGGTTGAAAGCCTGAAATGAAATTTTCTTAGCATAATTGATTTGGTATTGAGTGAGAGGGTGAGGATATGCGAAATAAAAGATATGAGACACTATTGGATTACATCTATAGCGATTTTTATGTCTGCTATTATTTCTGGCATATCATTTCAAGCTATCGGAGCAGACAGATATGCTAATAAGCGAGTGACGTTTGATTATATGTCGGGTGAGCCGGGGAATAGGGTGTGCTTGCGATTGCCTCGTGGCGCAAAGGAGGTGAAGGCTACTCTCTATTGTCATCAGAACATGACGGAGGAGGTGCTCTTCAGAAGTCAGCCGTTCACTTCTAAAATGGACAGTCTTGGAGTGGCTATGGTGTTCGTGCAGTCAGGTTCTCAAAACTGGGATCCGACTACAGATTGTCAGCAGAGATTTGAGAATATCATTGCCGAATTAGCGAAAAATACCGAACATCCCGAGATTGCAACAGCTCCGATAATACCGTTCGGTCATTCCGCACAAGCTACCTTCCCATGGAATTTTGCCGCATGGAATCCGGAGAAAACATTATGTATAATATCATTTCATGGTGATGCTCCGCGAACAAATCTGTGTGGATACGGGCGGGCGAACGTTGAATGGGGACGTACGCGCAATATCGATAAAATCCCCGGCCTGATGATCGAGGGTGAATATGAATGGTGGGAAGCGCGGGTGAGACCCGCATTGGCATTCCGCATGATGTATCCCGACAGCCGTATCTCTTTCTTATGCGATGCCGGAAAAGGGCATTTCGATCTCGCAGAAGAGACTCAACTATATATAGCGAAGTATATAGAAAAAGCATTGACCGACCCGCGTCCTGAAGGTGGAGTGTACTATTCGCGTTGGCGTGAAGACGGACAAGAGCTGGATGACCCGCACGATCAATTCTGGTATCAGGATCAGGAGATGGTGGATTTGACCCGCGCCCGCTATAAGGAGTCGCTTGGAAAGAAGATGCAGTATGTGGGTGCGAAGCTGAATGGAGAGCCGGTGCCGTACGATTCCACCAAACATATCAAGATGTCAGCGTCGGTCAATGGCAATGAATTTACGGTAGAACCTGTGTTTGTAGATGAGTCAAGAAATGCTGCGACGTCAGACCATGCTACTGTGAAACCGAGGGTGACGCTTATATCAGGTCCGGCAATCCAGACCGGAGATTATACTTTCATCGTAGACAAAGATTATTTCGGTAAGGATCCCCGAAGACTATGGTCAGGCGTGACAGTCTGCGTAGAGGCTGACGGCGATGATCATTATAAGTCAGCCGTGCAGGAAATCAACCTGACAATAAGAGGTCTTAATGGAGAGGATTGAGTAATTAATGTAAATAATACGCATAAAAATACAATAATATAGTTTTGTGGTAATAAATAATCAATAAATATTTGAAATATAAAAATAAATGTATATATTTGCATAAAATTTCAGAATTGAAAATATAAATAGCTAAAGAAATAACTGAAATGTCAGCGAATAATAGAAAAAAAGGTCAGAAAAGATATTTGTTATCTGAGGAAGACATTCCCCGCAGCTGGTATAACATTCAGGCGGAAATGCCGGTTAAGCCAGCGCCTCTGCTTAATCCGGCAACAAAACAGCCGCTGAAGCCCGACGATCTTTTTCCCATATTTGCTGAAGAACTATGCCGTCAGGAATTGAACCAGACAGATGTGTGGATAGAGATTCCGGAAGATGTAAGAGACTGCTATAAGTTCTATCGATCTACACCTTTGGTGCGTGCTTACGGTCTGGAAGAAGCACTCGGCACTCCTGCTAAGATATATTTTAAGAATGAGAGTGTAAGCCCCATGGGGAGCCATAAACTCAATTCTGCTATACCGCAGGCCTATTATTGTAAAAAAGAGGGTGTGAAAAATGTCACAACGGAGACCGGAGCCGGTCAGTGGGGTGCGTCGCTTGCATACGCCGCCCGTATGTTCGGACTTGAAGCCGCGGTTTATCAGGTAAAGATCAGCTACGAGCAGAAACCATACCGCAAAAGCATAATGCAGACTTTCGGAGCACAGGTCACCCCCTCACCTTCGATGTCTACCCGCGCCGGCAAGGACATTCTGACAGCGAGCCCGAATCATCAGGGCTCATTGGGCACGGCTATCTCAGAAGCAATTGAGTTGGCCACCACTACTCCTAACTGCAAATATACATTGGGGTCTGTTTTGAGCCATGTGTCGCTTCATCAGACTGTGATCGGACTGGAAGCTGAGAAACAGATGGCTATGGCGGGAGATTATCCCGACATTGTGATTGCCTGCTTTGGCGGTGGTTCTAATTTCGGTGGACTCGCATTCCCGTTTATGCGTCATAATTTCAGTGGAGAGCGCAACACACGCTTTATAGCCGCTGAGCCCGAATCATGCCCCAAACTCACCCGAGGTGTGTTTACTTACGATTTTGGCGATGAGGCCGGTTACACACCGCTTTTGCCAATGTATACTCTCGGTCACAACTTCCGCCCTGCTAATATCCATGCCGGAGGATTGCGATATCACGGTGCCGGCGTGATAGTGTCTCAGCTGCTGAAAGATGGGTGGATGGAAGCTGTGGATATTCCTCAACTTGAGTCGTTTGAGGCGGGAGTGCTGTTTGCCAAGGCCGAGGGCATTATTCCGGCTCCCGAATCGTGCCATGCCATAGCCGCTACCATTCGCGAAGCTCTCAAATGTAAAGAAACCGGAGAGGAGAAAACCATACTGTTTAATCTATCGGGACATGGATTGATAGACATGGCTTCATACGATAAATTCCTTTCAGGCGATCTTCAGAATTATACCATTTCCGATGAGGAAATTTCTGAAAATATAAGTAACTCAAATCGCAAATAATTGAAGGTAAAATAAAGATAATTAGTTTTTACAGGTGATTAAACTCTGGCCGACCGCTTTACGGGAGGTCAGGGTTTTATTGTTATTGATAATCATAATGAAATATGAAGCAAATTTATTACATTTGCATCTGTAAAAAAAAGTTTGAAGTTATGGGATTGAAATACACACCTGAAAATATCGATCATCTCGGAAAAGACGATATCTTTGTGTTCGGAAGCAATCTGGAAGGTATTCATGCCGGAGGAGCTGCACGTGTGGCCTATGAGAAATTCGGGGCCGAATGGGGCAACGGCGTAGGTTCTCAGGGACAGTCATACGCCATTCCGACGATGCAGGGAGGTGTTGACACCATCAAACCATACGTCGATGATTTCATCAACTTAGCCCGCGAATGGGATCAGAACACTTTTTATGTTACTCGTATCGGTTGCGGCATCGCCGGTTTTACCGATGAGGAGATCGCTCCACTTTTCGATGAGGCCAGAGATCTCTACAACGTCCGTTTGCCGGAATCCTTCGTAAAAGTCATCGACCGCAACCGCGCCCTTAAAAAAGCAGATAAATAACGGAGCGACAGTTGCCTGTCAACTGTCGTTTTAATCGGAAATATAGAGGAAATTTAGCCGTGCAATGGTTGATAAGTCAACCATCACACGGCTTTTGGCGTTATATATGGTGAAATGGAAAAGATGACAAACATATATGGCGGACCCAATGTGGGATGTATGCTTGGAACGGCATACCAGATCCTTGTAGGAGATCTGGGTAAAGCTCTTAATGAAGCTAACATAGATGTCACCGTTCCGGAGTATCTGATTCTAAGGTCGCTTTATTCACGAGACGGACTGCAGATATGCGAACTATCGGACATGGTCGGTAAAGACAAAGGGGCGGTGAGCAGATGTGTCAAAGGACTCGTAAAGAAAGGACTTGTGAACACTGAGCAAGTTAGCCATAAATGTTTGAAAGTCGTTGTTTCAGATAAGGGGAGAGGTATTGAGTCTGGAATTATGGAAGTAGCGCAGAAACAGCATAATGCTTTGACCTCTTTGCTCACTCCGGATGAAAGGAAGATGTTTATATCATCATTGCAGAAGATTATCAAACACAAATAAACTTAATTAGAAAGGAATTAATATTATGATGACACTCACAATTTGGAGCGACTTTGCTTGCCCGTACTGCTACATTGGTGAAACTCGGTTACAGCGCGCAATCGAAGAACTTGGTTTGAAAGATAAGGTGCAGATCGATTATCGTGCATTCGAACTTGATCCTACTGCACCCAAGGAGGTGACTACCACCACTCCCGAACGTTTTGCTATGAAGTATCGTCTCTCGGTGCCTGAAGCTGAGCAGCAGATCGAACAGATTTCATCACTCGGCAGAGAGGTCGGTATAGATTTCCGATATGCTACCACCCGCTATTCAAACACACGCGATGCTCACAGACTGATGAAACTTGCTGAAGCTAAATACGACCGCGCTACCGTAGAGCGACTCAACGAGGCTCTATTCAAGGCATATTTCACAGAGAATCTGGTGCTTGCCGATCATAAAGTGCTTCTTGATAAGGCCGTAGAGTCTGGTTTGGATAAGGAGGAGGTTGAGGAGGTATTGAACTCTGACAAATATGACGACGAGGTTCGTTATGATGAACGTGAGGCCATGATGCGTGGTGTTCATGGAGTGCCCTATATCGTCTTTAACGGTGGATTTGCAGTTCCCGGTGCTTTGTCGGAAGATGGTTTCAAATCGGCATTGAGAAGAGAACTCAAGAAACAGGAAGAGGCTGAGGCTGAGGCAACCGAACGTCCTCACGCTTGTGGTCCAGAAGGATGTCAGATTTAATCAGCGGGAGGATTGGCTATGGTAAAAGAGTTGCAGGTTCAAGGCGTTTTTGCAGAGAACACATATTTCTACATAGATTCGCACTCAAAGTCGGGATTCCTGATCGACCCGGGGGCACAGGCCGGTCTAATATATGATGCCATTGTAAGAAACGGCTGGCACATCGAGAAGATATTGCTTACGCATGGTCATTTCGACCATTTCGGAGCGGCGGAGCTGTTGCGCGAAAAGTTAGTAGCTCCGATTTATATCTACTCACCCGACGCGCGTTATCTTACCGACACTTATCTTAACCTTAGTGCAAATTCCGGTGAACCTATGACTGTTCCGCATTATGAAGAACTTTACGATGGAGAAATCATAAGGCTTAAGTCCAACTCCGGTTTCTATCTTAAAGTTGTCTCGACACCGGGTCATACGCCCGGATCAGTAGTGTTCTATTCACCGGAAGAGAGGGTGGCGTTTGTGGGCGACACACTGTATCAGCACGGCCCCGGCCTCACGAATTTTCCAGGAGGTAATCGTCGTGACTTAGAGGATTCAATAGTCAACAAAATTCTCACTTTGCCCGACGACACACTGCTACTTTCAGGTCATTCCTCGCCGATTACGGTAGGAGAGGAACGGAGGATATTGTTAGGTTAAAATATAATCACCATCGATCAACGGCGGTCAGCAATAGATTGTAGCTACGATCTTGCGCGGTCCGCCGTAATCGCGAAATTCACACAGGTAAATCCCTTGCCATGTACCGAGATTCAGTCGGCCGTTGGTAATGGGGATTGATAACGACACACCTAAGAGTGATGATTTGGCGTGCGCTGGCATATCGTCGCTTCCTTCCATCGTGTGGTCGTAATAGGGCTGGTTTTCCGGCACGAGATGATCAAGAATTTTCGCCATATCGGTTCGCACATCGGGGTCGGCATTCTCATTGATAGAGAGTGCGCATGATGTATGCTTGACAAAAAGATTAAGCATCCCTGCATCGGGCAACGGCTTTGGCAATTGTGAAAGAATCTCGCCTGTGACGAGATGGCATCCCCGTTTTTTAGGTGTTAATCGGAATTCAGTCTGGTGTATCATGAGGTATTTTATTTACGTTTAAGCCAATACTGGCGCTCCGGTTCCGGGAACCGTTCGATAGAATAACGAAGGGATGTGCGGGGCAGATCTTTGTAATTATTTTCGAGGAAATCCAAAAGGGTTTCCTTGTCTCTTTTACCAATCTCCCTCAGCATCCAGCCGATAGCCTTGTGCATGAGATGGTGTGGGTGATTCATAAGTTTTTGACTCATCCGGACTGCCGGGGTATATTCCTTGTTTCGTATAAAGGTAAGAGTCGATACAATTGATATACGTTGCTCCCATAGATTATCGCTTTCGGCAAGTCGCGTCAATATCGGCGTCGGATCTTCATTCGAGTAATACAGATATGTGCCTAAGACGTGAGGCGCGGAAAGATCCACGAGGTCCCAGTTGTGGGCGTAGGTGGCATTTGCGAGATAGAGGTCGGCGATAACCTTACGTTCTTTTGCGCGAAGATCTTTGCTTTGTCCTCTCTTGGGAACGAGCCTTTTCATTTCTTCTCCAAGAAGAAGAAAGCCGCAGAGACGCACTTCGTGCCATCGGCTGTGAAGTAATTTTTCGATTTCTGCTAAAGCTATACGTCCTTTGGCTTCTTTGAGCACTGCGCGGGTCTGCGGCACATATAAACCTAAGAACCGGTCACCTTCGCCGTATTCACCGGGTCCTGTCCTGAAGAACCGCATCAGTACCTCCCGTTGTCTCTCATTCAGCATCGAAACCAATATCTCCTCAATTTCGGCAGCTGTCACCGTTTTCTCCATAAATGTAAATTTTTAGGGTCAATGAAAATTTATGGTTGAAATATTATAATCAACCCCCGGAGGGGGTACCAGAAGTTAACCGCGGGCGTAAGCCCGTGGAATCGAAATCTCAACCTCTCATTAGAACCCGCGGAGCGGGTGACAGAAGATACCTCAAACCTTATGCGGTATGAGACACCCACGCTGTGGGTTATGTGATATGAGGGGATCGTCTTCCCCGGGTTGTCACCCGGGGAAGACGTCTTTAGCCCATTCCATGGGCTTCTTCATATTTTATCAACCACCTTTTCTCATTGTCCAGTTTTAATGATAAATTCACGGGCAAATATAATAAATATTGACAGAACAGTCAATATTTATTATATTCGCGAGTCAGCAAAAAGCGAACGTCGACCGTAGGTCGGTGCGCGGTGCCGACAGGCATTTTGACTGACCGCAAATTGAGTTGTAAATAATAGAGAATCTAAAGAAAAGACGAGTTTAAGATGAAAAAGATAACATCATTTTTGATAATAATAATGCTTGGGATTTTCGCTGTTAATCTTCATGCGGAACGGCGTGATTCGATATCAGCAGCGTTAGATTATCAGATAAGTCATTATCCCGCTTCACAATATCGTGACATATACAAGAACTTTATGCAGGATTTCTTTGGACCCGGGCATATCCTGAATGATACCACGGCAGCCGAGAAATACTTGCGCTCGGAACTTGCGGAAGAAGCCCCCTTTGACGGGCCATTGTATGAAAAGACCGGGTTTAAAGGGAATTTTTATCGCGTCAATCTTTCGTTGATACGCGACGGAATCGTTCCTTACGACACCTTCTTCAAGGCATTTGTTGAGAGTGTGCGGGGTATTGTGCCGCCTGCAGGGGTGGATTGGATGAAGACGTGGAGCGAGATAGACAGTATAATCCGAGAGAAAGGATTGACCTTCCCGGATGAGGAGAAAGACCGAGAGGCATTAGAGAAACAATTTGCCGAGGAGAATTATATCGTGCATCACAGCAAACGCTACAATGACGCGGTCAACTTCCACTACCGCATCATCTCCCGCGAAAAGTTCGAGACCGAAATCCTACCACTCTCAACTATTTCTGAAGAATCTTTTTAACATGGGTTTTGAGGATGTGGAAGCCTGGGTGAACCATGTCACTGTGATTGTAGCCGTCAAGTTCGTAGATTTCAACATATGGATGACCGATCAGTTTCAACATTCGCCAGAGATAAGCATTCTCTTCGTAACGTCCATAAAGTTCCAGATTGCGGTCACCGCTTACGATGACGTAAGGAGGTGCGTCCTTGCGGATATGGTAAAGCGGAGCCCACTGATCGATTGTAGGTTGAAGGGGAGACATACCGTTATGAATCTTGCGCCATTCGTAGTGAGTGATGGCCTGACCGCTGAAGGGAATCAGTCCGGCAATCGAATCAGCGTCGATATTGTATTTTGCCAGTCGCGACTTGTCGAAGCCGATCATACTTGTGAGGTAACCACCGGCGGAATGACCTGAAACAAAAATCTTCTTAGGGTCACCGCCATAATCCTTTATGTTGTCAAACACCCATGCCACAGCCTTAGCGGCATCATCGATACAGGAATCAATCTCAACTGTCGGTAATAATCTGTATTCCGGGGAAACGATTACATAATCAGTATCTGTCAACTCTTTAGGTATTTTGGCTTTACCTCGGGTCAGACCGCCACCGTGAAACCAAACCACCACCGGTTTAGCTACCGAATCTTCCAAATAGGAGATTTTGGCGAAACAAAGTTCCGGCTCCGAATATTTAATCTGAGATGATTTCCGTTCACCCCAACCGAATGCAGAGCACATGAGTGCCATCGCTCCCAAAATATAAAATCTTATAGCCATATCTGTCTTTTAATTGATAGGCTAAATTAATAAAAAAAATTTAAATAAAGAGCGTGAGTGGATGTAATAGTAATTCTAAAGCTCAATGATTGATTCCGGTTGCGCCGGGGGAGCGGCGGAGATCTGGTCGAGACGGGCTCTGGATAGTAGAGAATGCTTACGATCGCATCTCATCTCATTCATTTCCAGCGGAGTCAGCTTGCGGGCTGATTTCAGATCAGGTCTCGAAATATGCTTAACTGTTTTCATAATATAATAGTTATTTGTCGTCAGGGTTTGGCGGAGTCACTGTTTTTCTCAATAAGCGGCATTACGGCATTGATGGCGAGCATCACGCCGACATAAGCCACGCCAAGTGCAACGAAATTCCACGATAAAGGCCATATCATCTTCAGCCATCCTCCGAACAGGTAAGAGAAGAAAAGAAGCCATAGCGATGCCTGAACAGAGACGCAGAGCGTACACCATTTATGTGCTTTAAACCGCTGATACCATATGCTCCAGAAAGAGAATGGCAGGCAACAGAGATTACACAATGCCAGCCAAGGGAGCATATTGGGCAACAGCAGCATTGTGATAAGACTCACCGAGAAGTAGGCGAACCCTACTTCACTCCAGCCAAACAATCCGAAGAATTTCGAGGCTTTTGTCTCAAGAATATCATCGCATCCTCCCGCCTGCAGCACACCGCAGACACGATCGGCGGCCGGGTTGTGAATCTTGAGAGACTTCTGCACCAGCAGAAAGGTGAAATAAAGCCCTGCGATGTCGATAGCTGCGATGAAATATGTGGAGACATATCTGTAGAGCCCGTTGCCGATGAAAAGATATGCAAACAGGACCAAGGCGCAGAAGATAAGTACCCACTTCTTCGCTCCCATGAAGAAATCCACACGTTTGTGAACCGTATATCCCGGTTCACAGGCGTTGTCGTCAGGATAAGAAAGCAAAACTCTTCCATCCCATGCCTTTTCAAATTCAGATAAAGGTGCTGTCACGCTTTCCCCCAATGATATGTAGCTGATATTGTCAGTCGAAATTGATGTTACGATAACTTCCCCTTCCGAGGTATTGGCTAAAAACGGAGGAGTGATTTTGTTCAGCTCACTCTTATCCTCCAGACTGTAGCCTTCGGATTTGATTCCGTATTCTTCAAGGAGTTTTGAAAGACCAAATAGAGTCTTGAAAGGAAGGTTATTTAACCTCTCTTCAGAATAAGAAACCGTGTGAGGCACCCCCAACGCAGTCAGGTAATCATCAAGCAGAGTATGGTGCAAGGTCTTTGAAGCCATAGATTAAAGATTTAAATCCGGATATTGCGACGTTACCGATGCAATACCCGGTTAATAACTGAAATGTTTACATAAAAGACTGAATCTTATCAAGCAAGGCCTGACCATCCATCTCGCCGCTTTCACGCCATACAGGTTTACCGTCGCGATAGATTATAAACGTAGGTGTGGATGTAATTTTCTCGACATTCGACAGCTCTTCATTTTGGTCAACGTCAAGCTGATAGATGTCTACAGTGCCGTTCAGTAGTTCCTTGATCTGATCTATCACCGGTGCCATTCTTCTGCAGTGAGGACACCAGGTTGCGTAAAATTCCACCATAACCACCGGAGTGGAGTTGATTGCTTCTGTGTATTTCATAATATCAATTAAAGTTTTAAATAATACTCATTATTAAAACACTCTGCTCAATTTTATAGTTCGTGATAATTATATAAAACGCTTGAAAATTCCTTAAACTTAAAGTATCTATATATTAGTGTATTATTTTAGGAAACACAAGTTTTAACATATTCTAAAGCGAATTTTCAAAAAAAATTATTAATTTTGCGGTGCAGTCTTCCGCAGAGACCGGATGTGGGTATGCGGGAGGGTCTGTGACATTTTATTTTGCGTTTACTTAACGCTCTTTCTTGACGCTTGGAAATCTGGAAAATTTCACTCACTGTCAAGAATGAAGCAGGCGGTAGATGCCTTTTGTGGATATGCTTATATTATCATAGCCGAACGCGTGAGCGTTTGCTGTGATAACATATCATATTTTGCGTGAGGTCTCTGCAAGTTTGCTCGTTCAACAGTGATGGGCATTCCAGAGCCTCCAAGCGTGGGACGAGCAACAGTAAGGTTCTCGCGCATTCTTTTTATACACAGTTTTTAATTCTAACTGTCATCCGGGAACCGTGACAGTCTATGATTTAAAGCTGTTGTATGATCCTAACTTACAATAGATATAAAAATCCACGTTTGTCGGTGATAGCTTTGCTGCACATCGCAGCAATCGTACTATCCGCCATCCCGGCAAACGCCCGCGATGTGGCCATACAGACCAATCTGCTTCATTGGGCCACTACCACTCCAAATGCCGGCATCGACGTGTCTCTGTCCGACCGGTTCTCGCTTGCCATGTCGTTCGGATATAATAATTTCAACTTTCCCAATAGATACAATTCATCCGGCAGACCAGCCAATCCGAAGCTCCACCATTGGGTAGTGATACCCGAAGCTCGCATGTGGCTTCGCCGTGCCTTCGACGGCACGTATCTCGGCCTTCATCTGCTCGGTGGCCGCTATAATGCCGGGGGAATAAATTTCCCTAAGTTTCTCCGCACTCATCGTTATGAAGGGTATGCCCTCGGCGCCGGCGTTTCATTTGGTCATGAATGGAAAATTGCTGACGACTGGCGACTTGGAGCCTCGGTTGGTGCCGGATGGATGTATCTAAACTACAATAAATATGAATGTGAGGCTTGTGGCAAACGTGAATCCCACAGGGCGCGTAACATCGCCGCCGTCACTAAGGCCTCTCTGTCAATCTCTTATCTGATTCCGACGCGCAGATCGGCCATCGCGCGCAGTGAGACTCAGACTGCTATCCAGCCATATATTCCAACTGTCGATGTAAAAGAGGAAATGCCTGAGCAAGAAAATGCACCATCTGTTCCGGCAGCCACTCCCGTATCATCAGCTTTAGCTGATGATAAAAAAGAGGTAGCTAACGATACGCTGCGACTGATTATTCACTACGGCGTGAATAGCCATGAATTTTCAATAGATCGGTTGGGTCAGGCTCTCGATTCCTTGCAAGATTGCAAAATTCAATCGGTGCAGATTGATGGCTATGCCTCTCCGGAGTATACCGCGCCTTATAATTTGCTGCTGTCGGAGCGTCGTGCGCGCGGTGTGGCAGCATCGTTGTCGCTCTCTCTCGACATTCCGGCTTCATCAATATCTGTCACCGCCCATGGTGATGATTGGGAAGGACTTGCGCGGGAGGCCGAGGCAGCAGGATTCGGGGATGTTGTCGGCAGAATACTGCGCAATAGCATCGACCCGGAGGCTCGCAAACAAGCTCTCCGTTCGCTGAAAATTTACCGAATATTGCTTGATAAAGTCTATCCGCTTCTGCGACGCACTGAAATGACAATTATATATAATCATTAAAAAAGAAATGACCTCGATGGTGTCAATAATGTATCATATTGTTATGGCGATCACACTGGCCCTCATCCTCTGTAGCTGCACGCTGGAGGATGAGCGCGACCTATGCTGCCCCGATCCGCTCACGATGCATTTTGTCTACCGTCCTCTTGGAGTTAATGCTTTTCATGATAATATCCATACACTACGACATTTTCTTTTCGACGGCGAAGGAGCGTTCATCACCGAAATCCCTCAGAGCAGTGAGATCGACCGTTTAGGATTGAACATGAATCCCGGGTCTTATACGATGGTGACGGTAGGAAATATGTCCGGAAGAACTCTCCATGAGTATGGCGAAGAGAAGACAATCTCGCAATTTCTACTGCGTCATACCGCTCCGGCAAAGAGAAATCTGCAGGCTTTTGACATTACCGATGAGTTGTTTTGGGGTGTTAAACACTTCTCCATCGACTCGGATGGTCGGGGTGCCGAGGAGAGTATGAGCCGTATCGGCTATGCCACTAATGTTCTTGTCACGGAGATGTCAAATATTCATTGCCATCTGAACGTGACAGTGGAGTGGATCGGCCGACCACCCTATGTCGGAAACTATGAGATGGAACTTTCCGGGATTCATACGAAATACTCTCTAAACCCGGAGTCTGCGACTCTCACGGCCGATGGTTTCAGCGTTCCGGAAGGTCAGGAATGTGGCGACTACCGCCTGGATGTGCCTTTGCGTCAACTCGGATTGCGCGCCGAGTTCGTGACCTTGCGATATACCGATGCTTCGATTCCGACGTTGCGGATTAAGTTCGACGGTGAGTCGGTGATTCCTGACATTGACTTGGGGAAAGCATTTCGTACCTGGGGATGGCACCCTTCGGCAACCCATGTTCAGGAATACAACATACTGCTGCGCGTCATCAATGAGAATCATGTCGATGTGGTTCCAATGATCGAGGGCTCCGTAGCAGACTGGGTCAACGGCGGCAGCTTCGGATAGAGGCTATGAGAAGTGAGAAGTGAGAAGTAATAAGTAATAAGTGATAAGTAATTAAGTGATAAGAGATAAGTGATAAGTGATAAGTAAGAACCCCGAAGGGGTGGATCAATAATAACCCCGCATAAGCGAGCTAAGCGAGCTAAGCGAGTGCAGTGTGGGGTAAGAAACCCCTCTCTCCTCTAAGCCCCGGAGGGGCGAAACAATAAAAACCACTGTGG
>JAIEAO010000076.1 GCA_029071345.1 Muribaculaceae bacterium
ATCAATGATAATCTTTGCAAAGATATAAAAATCAATTTATTGCAGAGATTTCATCACTCAAAATGTCCATTAGGCCAAAAAACGGTTTCGGAGCCGTGGAACGGCGTGATTGTCGTTAACCCCACATGACCGAGCGTAGTGAGGAAGTGTGGGGAGAAGATGTATAACCTCGCCACTTCGTGGCTTCATCGCGGTTAGCTCTTATACGTTTACACGCATTAGTGATGATTTAACAACCGGATTTTCACATTGACTCGTTATGGGGCCGCTTTTTATATTAGAATTATTTACTATATTGGTAGAATCACCAATATTTATTATATTTGCAATCGATTTCGGAGCCATAGAGTTGGCACAAGGAATCAACATTTTTGTATAAAAAGGTGTTATTGAAATTTTATCTTCGTAATTCAAAACAGTGCCCTATAGGCTTCCTATAATGGAATGTCGCTATATCTGCACTATAATAAGGATGTTAAGGCACCCGGCTTCGGCTTGAGGTGCCTTGCTTTTTTGTATTTACTATATTGGTAGTATCGCTAATTATTATATATTTGCGGTCGGTCAAAGTGCCTACGGCAACGCGCACCGCCCTCCGGGCGACGTTCGCTCTTTGCCGACTCGCGAATACAATAAATATTGGTAGAATCACCAATATTTATTATATTTGCAATCGATTTCGGAGCCATAGAGTTGGCTAAAGGAATCAACATTTTTGTATAAAAAGGTGTTATTGAAATTATCTTCCGTTCTTAAACTTGGCGGTTTATATTCCACGAAGATGATTGGCAGTAGCACCTGCACGCAATGTTTATACCCTGCCATGAGGCAGCTTATATAGCAGATGCGGTGTGGGGCTATTGCTTTATCTGTGGAATGGGTACGCCAAGACCTAAGAACGAGATAAAGCAAATACAATCCTCACACCTTTTTTGTATCCATACACAAACTGTTTCAACGGAGGATGAGAAACGCAAAACAATCAGATGAAAAAGTTCTTAGTTTTTCTCGTCGCTTTCATGGCATCGATCGCAGCCTCCGCACAGGATGTCATTGTTAAGAATGACAACTCGACCATCCTCTGCCGAATCGTGGAAGTCAACAACAACGAGGTGGTATATCTAAAATGGTCGGACCTTAATGGCCCGCGTTATGTGATGGACCGATCCCTCATCGCAAACATCAATTATCAGGACGGACGTCAGGACAAAATCAATCAACAGACCTCAAACGCCTACGCCCCCGGCAATCAGCAGACAGGCGCCACGATGTATAATGATCAGGCTCTATTAGCTATGGATAAACTAAGAAGTACACCAAGCGCTTTCGAGAAGGAAATTAAGAAATATAAAAAAATTGCTTTTGGAGCAGGTATACCTTGCATAATAATAGGACTCGGTGTTTTAACTGGTGGATTATGTTTTGATGATTACGGAGGTAATGAAAAAATTAGGTATACCATGATACCTTGTGGTACAATTATCGCCGCAGCGGGAGGGACCGTTCTCTATGTATTTCTTACAAAAGCCCATAAGATTTCAAAACAATATCAATCCTTCACAACCGCTCCGATTTACCAGCACGAGTTCAATCTTGGCAATGGGAAATCTCTGTGCGCAGGTGTTGACGTTATCCGCGACAGACAATATAAGCAAACAACTTTAGGTCTCGGCCTACAGTATAATTTCTAAATGCCGTTAATTATGAGAAAGTTATTATCAATATCTGTCATTAGCTTAGCCTCCTTGTTTTCTCTTCTATCGTGCAGCACGGCAAAGACAGGATCTCACAGCCGCAATGCCTACCATATCCCCGTCACCCATGTGCAAAGCGAGAACGATTATGCTTTAGATGTAGCGCCCGACGGTGTGTCATACACCATTGACATCTCCACACCCGAAGGAGCAGCCAAACTGAATAAGATTTCACTCGCCGAAGCTGAGGAGTTAGCCTTAACGGAGGCAGTGATGAAATATAACTGTGCCATGCTTGTCAATCCGCAATTCACCAATCTTATGAACGGGAAGAAGGTGCTACGAATTACAGTGTTCGGTTTTCCGGCACGTTATCGCGCACGTCCCGACAAAACTTACGATTCCAACAACCGTCAGCAAATCGACATCAACGTTAACAAAGGAAGTCACTAATTACGAACAGTCGCCGCGGGAAAAGCCAACCCACGGCGACTGTCTATATCTACGCGGACGCGATTTATCGCGTCCCTACATCTTAATTACGGGAGTTTGGAGTAGTCTGCGTCGGAGACTGGTTCGAGCCAGACGTTTTCCGTTTCCTCACCGGGAACAGCGAAGGCAAGGTGAGCGAACCATGAGTCTTTGGCAGCTCCGTGCCAGTGCTTAACGTTAGCAGGGATGTTGATCACTGTGCCGGGAAGGATCTCAACAGGTTCTTTACCCTCTTCCTGATACCAGCCACGACCTGCAACACCTACGAGCATCTGACCTCCACCTTTC
Organism: Muribaculaceae bacterium; assembly: GCA_029071345.1. GTDB lineage: Bacteria > Bacteroidota > Bacteroidia > Bacteroidales > Muribaculaceae > Lepagella. The sequence continues at coordinate 2,475 of JAIEAO010000076.1, forward strand.
TCTGCCTTGTGGATATGCCAGTTGTTGCGGCATCCGGGTTCGAAAGTTACGTTTGCAAAGGGTATCTGATCGGTCGATACCTGAGCGAGGTAACTGTTGCCGATAAAGTATTTAGCATAAGCGGTGTTGGGTTCCCCAATGGGGAAAATCATCGAACGCTGGAACTCTGCTTTTGCATCTTCACCTTTTAGATCCTCATTCCATACATCTTTTGCAAGACGGAATGCAGCCCATGCTTTAGGCCAGCCGGCATAAAAGGCGATATGGGTGAGTATTTCCGAAATTTCTGTTCTGGTGATACCATTTTTCTTTGCCTCCTGAAGGTGATAAATGAGGGAAGTATCGGTGATACCTTGTGCGATGAGAGTAGTGATCGTCACGAGGCTGCGGTCGCGCAACGAAAGGAGATCATTGCGGCTCCATACTTCGCCGAAGAGGATGTCGTCATTGAGGCGTGCGAACTCGGGAGCGAACTCGCCGAGTTGCTGACGCCCTGCTGTCTGAACTATTTTCTGTTGTGCCATAACGGGTGAAAGTATTAGAACACTTAAAATGAAAGTTAAGACTGTGCGTTTCATTTTGAGCAGTTTGAAAAATTGTTGTTTATGAAAAATTTACTATTACTTTAGCGATTCGATTGCGGTCTGCGCGATCTGTTCGGGAGTCAGGCCACAACGTTTCTGCAGCTCCGCATAATTATAGTGGTTAAGGAATTCTTTAGGCAGACCGAGGTTAATGACTTTAACCGGAGCAGTGCCGAGATATGACGCTACCTTCTGACCGAAACCACCGTCGATAGTACCATCTTCGGCAGTTATCACGGTCTTATAATCCTTAAGAGAATCGAGTGCTTCAGTGTCGAGAGTTGAGAGGTTTCTCGGGTTGATCAATGTAACGTTGACTCCCTCTTTAGCAAGCATATCGGCTGCCTGCTGCATGAAACCGAACATCAGACCCGCACCGATGAGCGCCACTTCCGAACCTTTACGAACGACATCATATTTAGGAGTAGAGTAGTCGTCAAGTATCTCAATTTCCGGATTGGAGACCGCTGTAGACCCTGGAGTGCGGACAACTACAGGCAATTTATCCTGTTTTACCGACCAGTCCATCATTGCCTCGAATTCTTCCTTACAGGTAGGAGCGAGATAGAGCAGACCGGGGATATTTGAGAGTAGGGCGATGTCGAAGAAACCAAGATGGGTCTCATCGTTCATGCCGAACATCGAACCGTAGAATACAACAAACGTTGCAGCCTGTTTATTGAGCGCAATATCCTGACTAAACTGATCGTATGCCCTCTGTAGAAAACTGCTTACAAAACCTACTACCGGACGGATACCACCTTTCGCAAGACCGCTGGCGATATCGACCGCAGACTGCTCGGCGATAGCTGCATCTATAAACTGCTTACCGGCCTCCAGACGACGAGCCTTGTCGAAACCGAGCACGCCGGGAGTACCGGCAGTGATGGTGACTACCTTACCGTTCTCCTTCATGCGTCGCATCATACCTTTGGCAAAGAGATCGCCGTAATCCTCGGGTGCATCGTTTGGGTCACCCTCATTAAGGGGCGCGCCGGTCTTGAGATCGAACGGACCAGAGTAATGAAAAGTCTCTTTATCTGCCTCAGCAACGGGTAGACCCATACCTTTCATTGTATTGATGTGAACCACTACGGGGTGATTGATATCTTTCACATCCTTAAATGCTTCGATCAAGCTATGGAGATCATTGCCGTATGCAACATAGCGGTAATCAAAACCCATCGCGCGGAAAAGATTTGTTTCCGCAGTGCCGTTTGTTTCGCGGAGCAGCTTAAGATTATCGTAGATGCCTCCGTGATTCTCGGCAATACTCATCTGGTTGTCGTTGACTACGACAATAAAATTAGAATTGAGCGTAGCGCCATAGTCAAATCCTTCAAAGGCTATGCCACCGCTAAGAGATCCATCTCCAATTACGGCTATCACATTCTCTTTATCACCTTTAAGATCGCGGGCTGTGGCAAGTCCCGCAGCAAGAGCTACAGCGGAAGATGTGTGCCCTAGTGAATAAAGGTCATATTCACTTTCGTCGGGATTGGTATATCCCGTCACATCGTCATAATGCGCCGGATCCGTAAATGCCTGCATACGTCCGGTTATCATCTTATGAGGATAGGTCTGATGCGAAACGTCGAACACAATCTTATCCTCGGGAGTGTTGAAGACATAATGCATTGCAACGACAGCCTCGACCATACCAAGATTGGGACCGATGTGACCGCCATGAGCGGAAAGTTTTTTCAATAATGTTGCGCGAAGTTCAGCTGAGAGTTCTGTAAGTTCCTCGATGTTCATATTCCGGATATCAGCCGGAGATTTGATTTTTGTTAAATCTATTGTTTTCATGTCTAAATTTTTTGTTCTATGTCATATAAAATATAAAACGCAATCTGCGTGCAGTATGTTTCAAAAGAGAAACAAATAGGAGAGAGGTAGATATAATACGAAAAAACGCGGCCGGAATGGCTGCGTTTTTTAGTGTCCAGGATGAGACTCGAACTCACACGATCTAACGATCACTACCCCCTCAAAGTAGCGCGTCTACCAATTCCGCCACCTAGACATAAGTTTGCGCCTTGGAGCGAAAAACGGGACTCGAACCCGCGACCCCGACCTTGGCAAGGTCGTGCTCTACCAACTGAGCTATTTTCGC
>JAIEAO010000077.1 GCA_029071345.1 Muribaculaceae bacterium
GGGAATAGCTCAGTTGGTAGAGCACCGGTCTCCAAAACCGGGTGTCGAGAGTTCGAGTCTTTCTTCCCGTGCCAATAGAGAACAATATGAAATTATTCAAGGATATTAAGGAATCTTACGACGAATTAGTGTATAAGGTTTCTTGGCCGACTCAGAAGCAGCTTGTTAACAGCGCAGTGCTTGTGTTGATAGCTTCCATCATCCTGGCAGTTTTTATCTGGATTGTTGACAAGATTTTTAATTCTCTGATGGAGCTGATCTATAGTATCAATTTTTAAACTTTCAAACAAGGATTTCAATGACTGAACAAAAGAAGGAGTGGTACGTTCTCCGTGCCATCTCAGGAAAGGAAGCGAAAGTCAAAGAAGTGTTGGACGCAGCTGCGAAAAACACAGATCTTGGAAAATACGTTTCGCAGGTATTGATTCCGACTGAGAAAGTTTATACCACCCGCAATGGCAAGAAAGTGTTGAAAGAGCGCACTCTCTATTCCGGATATGTATTCGTTCAGGCGATACTGACCGGTGAGGTAGAGTATGAGTTAAGAAACACCACGAATGTCATTGATTTTTTGCGTGGTCGTGCGAAAGGCAGTAAGCCCGAGTCGCTGCGCGAATCTGAGGTGATGAGGATGCTCGGACGTGCTGACGAATTGAGCGAACCGGCTGAAGAAGATACTGACCGTTATATCGTCGGCGAGCCGGTGAAAGTGACATTTGGTCCTTTCAGCGGATTCAGCGGTGTGATCAAGGAAGTCAATTCAGAAAAGAAGAAAATCAAGGTTGAGGTCAAGATTTTTGGCCGAGCCACAGATCTCGAGTTGGAAAATTCGCAAGTTGAGAGAGAATGATTTCGATCGGATGTTACACTTTCGGATTGTTTAATTTCAACACAGAACTTTTAAAAAAGTAGAACAATGGCAAAAGAAATTGCTGGACAGATCAAATTACAGATTAAGGGCGGAGCAGCCAATCCGTCACCCCCAGTAGGACCGGCACTCGGTTCTAAGGGTATCAACATCATGGAATTTTGCAAGCAATTCAATGCCCGCACCCAGGATAAAGCCGGTAAAGTTCTTCCTGTAGTAATCACTTACTACACCGACAAGAGCTTCGACTTTATCGTTAAGACTCCGCCGGTAGCCGTGCAGCTCAAAGAAGTTGCAAAGGTTAAGAGCGGTTCTGCTCAGCCTAACCGTAAGAAAGTTGCTGAGATCAGCTGGGATCAGGTAAAGACAATTGCAGAAGACAAAATGCCGGATTTGAACTGTTTTACTTTGGATTCTGCAATGCGTATGGTTGCAGGCACAGCAAGAAGCATGGGTATTACCGTTAAAGGTGCATTCCCTGAACTTAACTAAAAATCTTCAAGAAAATGGGAAAACTGACAAAAAATCAAAAGTTAGCTTTATCGAAGATTGAACCCGGGAAGGCATACACCTTAAGCGAGGCAGCAGAGAAAGTGAAGGAGATCTCTTTCGAGAAATTCGATCCTTCATTCGATATCGATGTTCGTCTCGGCGTTGACCCCCGTAAGGCTGACCAGATGGTTCGTGGTGTGGTATCACTTCCCCACGGAACAGGTAAGCAGGTTAGAGTGCTCGTGTTGTGCGGTCCTGACGCTGAAGCGGCAGCCAAGGAAGCTGGTGCTGACTATGTAGGCCTTGACGAGTATCTTCAGAAGATCAAGGAAGGCTGGACAGATGTTGACGTAATCATCACTCAGCCTTCGGTTATGGGTAAACTCGGTCCGTTGGGTCGTATTCTCGGTCCCCGTGGCCTCATGCCTAACCCGAAGAGCGGTACAGTGACCATGGATGTTGCAAAAGCCGTTAAAGAGGTAAAACAGGGTAAGATTGACTTCAAGGTTGACAAGACCGGTATCGTTCATGCTTCGATCGGTAAAGTAAGCTTTACTGCAGAGCAGATGCGTGACAATGCTAAAGAGTTTATCAACACTCTGATCAAGCTTAAACCCGCCACCTCCAAAGGTACATATATCAAGAGCATTTATCTTTCGAGCACAATGGGTCCCGGCGTTAAGGTTGAGACCAAATCAGTGGCTGAATAATCTTTAAAGAAGACGAAAATGAAAAAGGAAGATAAAGCTATTATAATTGCGAATATAGGCGATCAGCTGAACAACTACAGCTGTGTCTATCTTGTACAGACCGCAGGATTGAACGCAGAGAAGACAAGCGCGCTCCGTCGTGCATGCTTCGGTGCGGAAATCAAAATGCTTTGCGTAAAAAACACCCTTCTCAAGGCTGCTTTCGAGGCAAGCGAAATTGATTACTCCGGTCTTTATGATCTTCTCCACGGAGAGACCACATTGCTTCTCAGCAATGTAGGTAACGCTCCCGCGAAACTCATCAAGAAATTCCGTGATAAAAACGATACGCTTCCTATGCTTAAGGGTGCGTATGTGGAGGAATCTGTATATATTGGCGAGGAAATGTTGGATGCCTTGTCAAACATCAAGAGCAAAAACGAGCTTATCGGCGACGTTATCGGATTGCTTCAATCGCCTGCTAAGAATGTCATCAGCGCATTGCAGAGCGGTGCCAACAAATTGCATGGCATTCTGGAGACTCTTTCCAACAAATAATTATCCCCAAGTTAAAATAATAAAAAATATATACTACAATGGCAGATTTGAAAGCATTTGCAGAACAACTGGTTAATCTTACTGTAAAAGAGGTTAACGAACTCGCTACAATCCTCAAAGAGGAGTATGGTATCGAACCCGCCGCAGCTGCAGTAGCAGTAGCAGCTGGTCCCGCAGCTGGTGCACCCGCTGAGGAGGAGAAGACTAACTTCGACGTAATCCTCAAGGCTGCTGGCGCAAGCTAGCTCGCAGTTGTTAAGTTCGTTAAAGAGCTCACTGGTCTTGGTCTGAAAGAGGCTAAGGAATTGGTAGACGGCGCTCCCAGCACTGTTAAGGAGGGTCTTCCCAAAGCTGAGGCTGAAGGTCTTAAGAAACAACTCGAAGAGGCCGGCGCTGAAGTTGAACTCAAATAATAATCGACTTAATCTGAAAGTAGGTTAAGAACGCTCGTATTGAAGCGTTCTTAACCTATTTATTCATGTTCAAACCTTTCTCCGATCCGCCCGTATTACGAAAAACTCAATTCGCTGACACGGGCTTTTAAAGTCCTTTATTAATTCATTTCCAATGTCAGTTAAACTTACCGAAAAACCGCGCGTAAATTTCGCGTCGATAAAAAATCCGCTGCCTTTCCCCGATTTTTTGGAAGTGCAGTTGAAATCGTTTAAGGATTTTCTGCAGTTAGACACTCCCCCTGAGCAGCGTAAGAATCAGGGCCTTTACAAAGTGTTTGCCGAGAATTTCCCTATCGCCGACACCAGAAACAATTTCGTGCTGGAGTTTCTCGATTATTATATCGATCCTCCGCGCTATTCTATAGAAGAGTGTCTCGAACGTGGTCTTACATATAGTGTGCCATTGAAGGCTAAGCTCAAGCTTTATTGCACTGACCCGGATCACGAAGATTTCGCAACTTCGATCCAGGATGTATATCTTGGTCCGATTCCTTACATGACGGAGCAGGGCACGTTCATCATCAACGGTGCCGAGCGTGTCGTTGTGTCTCAGCTTCATCGTTCGCCTGGCGTATTTTTCGGTCAGAGCACTCATGCCAACGGCACCAAGCTCTATTCGGCGCGTATTATTCCGTTCCGCGGAAGCTGGATCGAGTTTGCTACGGATATCAACAATGTGATGTATGCTTACATCGACCGTAAGAAGAAACTTCCGGTCACTACGTTGTTGCGTGCCATCGGTCTTGAGAGCGATAAAGATATCATCCAGATCTTCGACTTGGCTGAAGAGATAAAGGTTACTAAAACCAACCTCAAGAATGCAGTGGGCCGTAAGCTGGCTGCCCGCGTCATCAACAGCTGGATGGAAGACTTCGTTGATGAGGATACGGGTGAGGTTGTTTCGATCGAGCGTAACGAGGTTGTGGTAGACCGCGGCAGTGAGATCACTGAAGATTCGATCGAGGCTATAATCGAAAGCGGTGTGAAGACAATTCTTCTTGAGAAGGAGAATGTAAACTCCGTGGATTACGGCATTATTTTCAGCACACTCGGAAAAGACCCCACGAACTCAGAGCGTGAGGCCGTGCAGTATATCTATCGTCAGCTTCGCAATGCGGAGCCGCCGGATGATGCGTCTGCACGCGAGGTGATCCAGAATCTTTTCTTCAGCGAGAAGCGTTACGATCTCGGCGAGGTCGGACGTTACCGCATCAATAAGAAACTTGAACTCGACACTCCGATGGATGTGAAGGTTCTCACCCGTGAGGATATCATAGCCATCATCAAATATCTTATCGAGCTGATCAACGCAAAGAGCGATGTCGATGATATCGACCACCTCAGCAACCGCCGCGTGCGCACTGTAGGTGAGCAGCTCTACAATCAGTTCGGCGTGGGTCTGGCGCGTATCTCGCGCTCTATCCGCGAAAAAATGAATGTCCGCGACAACGAGGTGTTCACTCCTACCGATCTTATCAATGCAAAGACTATCTCGGCAGTGATCAACACCTTCTTCGGTACGAACGCGCTTTCTCAGTTCATGGACCAGACCAACCCTCTGGCCGAGATCACTCACAAGCGCCGTATGTCGGCTCTCGGTCCCGGCGGTCTTAGCCGTGAGCGTGCAGGCTTCGAGGTGCGAGACGTTCACTATACCCACTATGGCCGACTCTGTCCGATCGAGACCCCTGAGGGTCCGAACATCGGTCTGATCTCTTCACTTTGCGTTTACGCGAAGATTAATAATCTCGGATTCATCGAGACTCCCTACCGCAAGGTTGAGAATGGCAAGGTGGATCTTAACAACGACGACGTTGTCTACCTCACTGCCGAGATCGAAGAGGGCCAGATGATCGCTCAGGGTAACGCCCCTGTTAACGACGACGGTTCGTTCATCAATAATAAGGTTAAGGCTCGTCTTGATGCCGACTTCCCGATCGTGGCTCCCGAAGAGCTCCAGCTCATGGATGTGGCTCCGATCCAGATCGCTTCAATCGCGGCTTCGCTGATTCCCTTCCTTGAGCACGACGATGCTAACCGTGCGTTGATGGGATCTAACATGATGCGTCAGGCTGTGCCTCTGCTCCGCAGCGAGGCTCCTATCGTCGGCACCGGTATCGAGGGTCAGCTGATCAAAGACTCCCGCACTCAGGTCACCGCAGAGGGTCCGGGTGTAATCGAGTTTGTGGATGCAAGCGTGATCCGCATCAACTATGACCGCACCGAGGATGAAGAATTCGTAGAATTCGAGCCCTCCGTGAAAGAATATAAATTGCCGAAGTTCCGCCGTACAAACCAGGGAACAACCATCGACCTCCGCCCGATCTGCAACAAAGGTCAGCGCGTGGAGAAAGGTGATATACTCACCGAGGGTTACTCTACCGAGAAAGGTGAGCTCGCTCTCGGACGTAACCTTAAAGTGGCGTTCATGCCTTGGAAGGGTTATAACTATGAGGACGCAATCGTGCTCAACGAGCGCATGGTTCGTGAGGATATCCTGACTTCAGTACACGTCGATGAGTACACTCTCGACGTTCGCGAGACCAAGCGCGGTATGGAAGAGCTCACTTCCGACATTCCGAACGTGAGCGAAGATGCCACAAAGGATCTTGACGAGCGCGGTATAATCCGCGTTGGTGCGCATGTGGTTCCCGGTGATATCATGATCGGTAAGATCACCCCGAAGGGTGAGAGTGATCCCACTCCCGAGGAGAAACTGCTCCGCGCTATCTTCGGCGACAAGGCAGGAGATGTGAAAGATGCTTCGCTCAAGGCTTCTCCGTCGCTCAAGGGTGTGATTATCGGCACCAACCTTTTCTCAAAAGCTGTCAAGAAGAAGAGCAACAAGAACAGCGCCAACGCGCAGCTTGCTGACCTCGACGAGCAGTACGAAGAGAAGCAGGATGAGCTCCGCAAGCTGATGGTGAGCAAGATGAAGACTCTTCTCGGCGGAATGGTTTCAGAAGGTGTGAAAGACTTCATCGGTGTTGACATTGTCAGCAAAGGAAAACGCTTCGATGAAGTTAACTTCAACGGCATCGACTATGAGACCGTAAACCTCAGCAACTGGACTGGCGACGATCGTGTCGACAACATGGTTGCCAAACTCATCACCAACTATCTCCGCAAGTCGAAAGAGATCGACAGCGAACTTCGCCGCAAGAAATTCGACATCACGATCGGTGATGAGCTTCCCAGCGGCATCATGCAGATGGCAAAAGTCTATATCGCTAAAAAACGTAAAATCGGTGTGGGCGATAAGATGGCAGGTCGCCACGGTAACAAGGGTATCGTTTCGCGCGTTGTGCGTCAGGAAGATATGCCATTCCTTGAAGATGGAACTCCCGTGGATATCGTGCTTAACCCGCTTGGTGTGCCTTCGCGTATGAACCTTGGTCAGATATTCGAGACAGTTCTCGGATGGGCCGGTCGCGAACTTGGCGAGAAATTTGCTACACCTATCTTCGACGGTGCTTCACTCGACGATCTGAATGAGTGGACCGACAAAGCCGGAATCCCGCGCTATGGTAAGACCTACCTCTACGACGGCGGCACAGGCGACCGTTTCGACCAGCCGGCCACAGTAGGTGTGATCTATATGCTTAAGCTCGGCCACATGGTTGAGGATAAGATGCACGCCCGCTCTATCGGTCCGTACTCTCTTATCACGCAGCAGCCTCTCGGCGGTAAGGCCCAGTTCGGTGGACAGCGTTTCGGAGAGATGGAGGTTTGGGCGCTCGAGGCCTTCGGCGCGGCTCATATCCTTCAGGAGATCCTCACCATCAAGTCTGATGATGTGGCCGGACGTTCGAAAGCTTATGAGGCCATCGTTAAAGGTGATCCGATGCCAACACCCGGAATTCCGGAGTCGCTCAACGTGCTTCTCCACGAGCTCCGCGGTCTCGGTCTGAGCATCACATTAGATTAACAACAAAACAAAACAGCTTCGGGAGTGAGCGTTTGCCCACCCCCGGAGCCGATTAATATAAGGAAAACATCTTATGGCTTTTAGAAGAGATAATAAAATTAAAAGCAATTTCTCGAAAATCACCATCGGTCTCGCTTCTCCCGAAGAGATAAAGGAGAAATCGAGCGGCGAAGTGCTGAAGCCCGAGACCATCAACTATCGTACTTACAAACCGGAGCGCGATGGTCTTTTCTGTGAAAAGATCTTCGGCCCTGTGAAGGATTACGAGTGCCACTGCGGTAAATACAAACGTATCCGTTACAAAGGTATCGTCTGCGACCGTTGCGGCGTAGAGGTGACTGAGAAAAAGGTGCGTCGTGAGCGCATGGGTCACATCGAGCTTGTAGTGCCGGTGGCTCATATCTGGTATTTCCGCTCACTTCCCAATAAGATCGGATATCTTCTCGGCTTACCCTCGAAGAAGCTCGATGCCGTGGTTTATTACGAGCGTTATGTCGTTATCAATCCCGGCAACGTAGAGGGTGTTGAAAAGCTCGACCTCCTCTCGGAAGAGGAATATATGGATATTCTCGACAAACTCCCCGAAGAGAATAGAAATCTTGAAGATGGCGATCCCAACAAGTTTGTAGCAAAAATGGGAGCCGAGGCTCTCTACGAACTGCTTCAGGATATCGACCTTGTCGCCCTTGCCGCCCAGCTTCGCCACAAAGCGAACACCGACGGCTCGCAGCAGCGTAAGAACGAGGCTCTCAAACGCCTTCAGGTCGTAAACAGCTTCCTCAATTCGCAGAATGTAAATAAGCCCGAATGGATGATCCTCAAGGCTGTGCCGGTAATACCGCCGGAGTTGCGTCCTCTCGTGCCCCTCGATGGCGGCCGTTTCGCAACTTCCGACCTCAATGACCTTTACCGCCGTGTAATCATCCGTAATAACCGTCTGAAACGTCTTATAGAGATTCAGGCTCCGGAGGTGATTCTCCGCAATGAGAAACGTCTCCTTCAGGAGGCTGTGGATTCACTCCTCGACAACAGCCGCAAATCATCGGCTGTGAAATCGGATGTGAACCGTCCGCTCAAATCTCTCTCAGACTCACTGAAAGGTAAGCAGGGACGTTTCCGTCAGAACCTTCTTGGTAAACGTGTGGACTATTCTGCCCGTTCGGTTATCGTTGTTGGTCCGGAGCTGAAGATGCACGAGTGCGGTATTCCTAAACTCATGGCTGCAGAGCTTTACAAACCCTTCGTGATCCGCAAACTTATCGAGCGCGGCATCGTGAAGACCGTAAAGAGCGCCAAGAAAATCGTAGACCGCAAAGAGCCCGTGGTTTGGGATATCCTCGAGCATGTGATGAAAGGTCACCCCGTATTGCTCAACCGTGCCCCGACACTTCACCGTCTCGGTATTCAGGCATTCCAGCCCAAAATGATCGAGGGTAAGGCAATCCAGCTTCATCCGCTCGCTTGTACGGCGTTCAATGCCGACTTCGACGGCGACCAGATGGCTGTGCACTTGCCCCTCAGCAATGAGGCTATCCTTGAGGCTCAGATGCTGATGCTCGGTGCGCACAACATCCTTAACCCTGCCAACGGCGCGCCTATCACCGTGCCCTCGCAGGACATGGTTCTCGGTCTTTACTACATCACCAAGCTCCGCAAGGGCGACAAAGGTGAGGGCACAGTATTCTACGGCCCGGAAGAGGCAGAGATCGCATACAACGAGGGTCGCGTGACACTTCACGCTCCCGTCACCGTCATGGTCGAGGACCTCGACGAGAACGGCAACCTCGTGAAAGTGCTTAAGAAAGATACCTCCGTAGGCCGCGTGCTGTTCAACCGCTACGTGCCGAAAGAGATTGGATATGTAAATGAGATCATCTCTAAAAAATCACTTCGCACAATCATCGGTAAGGTGATCAAGACCTGCGGTGTGACCCGTTCGGCCCAGTTCCTTGACGATATCAAGAACCTCGGTTACCGCATGGCATTCAAGGGTGGTCTGAGCTTCAACCTCGGCGATGTCATCATCCCGAAGGAGAAAGAAGAATATGTAGCTGAAGGTCACGCACAGGTGGAAGAGGTGCTCATGAACTACGGTATGGGTAACATCACCGCCAACGACCGCTATAACCAGGTGATCGATATCTGGACTCATGTCAACTCCAAACTCGCATCAACGCTGATGAAGCAGATGGAGGAAGACCAGCAGGGCTTCAACTCAGTCTACATGATGCTTGACTCCGGAGCCCGTGGTTCTAAAGACCAGATCCGTCAGCTGTCAGGTATGCGTGGTCTTATGGCGAAACCTCAGAAAGCCGGTGCAGAGGGTGGCCAGATCATCGAGAACCCGATTCTTGCGAACTTCAAGGAGGGTCTGTCGGTGCTCGAGTACTTTATCTCAACTCACGGTGCGCGTAAAGGTCTTGCGGATACCGCGCTTAAGACTGCCGACGCCGGTTATCTTACCCGTCGTCTCGTCGATGTGGCTCACGATGTCATCATCAACGAGGAAGACTGCGGTACGCTTCGTGGTCTCGTATGCACCGAGATCAAGAACAACGAGGAAGTTGTGGCTTCACTCAGCGAGCGTATCCTCGGCCGTGTATCAGTACACGACATCGTGGATCCCTATAACCCCGACGAGATTATCGTTCACGCCGGCGAAGAGATCACCGAGGCAATCGCAGACCGCATCGAGAAATCACCGATCGAATCGGTTGAGATCCGTTCGGTGCTCACTTGCGAGTCGAAGAAAGGTGTATGCGCCAAGTGCTACGGCCGTAACCTCTCGACACACCGCATGGTGCAGAAGGGTGAGGCTGTCGGCGTAATCGCAGCGCAGTCTATCGGTGAGCCCGGTACTCAGCTGACACTCCGTACATTCCACGTCGGTGGTGTCGCCGGTAACGTTACCGCCGTGAAGGATGTGACCTCACGCCACGACGGTAAACTCGAAATCGACGAGCTCCGCACCATCAAGGATGCCGACGGCGTTGATATCGTAGTCGGACGTATGGCTGAGCTCCGTATCATCGAGCCCAAGTCAGGCATCGTGCTTACCACCGCCAACATTCCTTACGGTTCTAAGCTCTTCTTCAAGGATGGCGATACCGTTAAGCCCGGCGATATGATCTGCGAATGGGACCCCTTCAATGCCGTAATCGTATCGGAGGAAGGTGGTAAGGTTAAGTTCGAAAACGTGGAAGAGGGTGTAACCTATCGTGTCGAGACCGACGAGGCCACTCAGCTCCGCGAGAAGATCATGATCGAGAGCAAAGACCGCACCAAGATCCCTGCCGCTCAGGTTTATGACGAGAACGGTGAGCTGATCCGCTCTTACTCACTGCCTGTGGGTGCACACCTCCTCATCGATGAGGGCGATGTGCTCAAGCCCGGTCAGGTATTCGTGAAGATTCCGCGTGCCGCCGGTTCTGCCGGTGACATCACCGGTGGTCTTCCCCGTGTAACCGAGCTCTTCGAAGCCCGCAACCCGTCGAACCCCGCTGTGGTCAGCGAGATTGACGGCGAGGTGGAATTCGGCAAGATCAAACGCGGTAACCGTGAGATCACCGTAACCAACAAACTTGGTGAAGTCAAATCATATCTCGTGCCCCTGTCCAAGCAGATTCTCGTTCAGCAGAACGACTATGTGCGTGCCGGAACTCCGCTCTCAGACGGTGCGATCACTCCCTCGGATATCCTTAACATCAAGGGCCCGACCGCAGTGCAGGAATACATCGTTAACGAGGTTCAGGACGTTTACCGCATGCAGGGTGTGAAGATCAACGACAAGCACTTCGAGGTAATCGTACGCCAGATGATGCGCAAGGTGAACATCCTTGATCCGGGCGACACCCGTTTCCTCGAGCAGCAGGTTGTCGACAAACGCGAATTCATGGAGGAGAACGACAACATCTGGGGTAAGAAAGTCATCACCGATGCCGGCGACAGCCAGACTTACCTTGCAGGTCAGATCATCACAGTGCGTAAGCTCCGCGATGAGAACTCCTCACTGAAGCGTAAGGACCTCCGCACAATGACAGTGCGCGATGCCGTGCCCGCTACTTCGGAGCAGATTCTTCAGGGTATCACCCGTGCTGCCCTCCAGACATCGAGCTTCATGTCGGCCGCATCATTCCAGGAGACAACCAAAGTGCTCAACGAGGCAGCCATCAACGGTAAGACCGACACCCTCGAGGGTATGAAAGAGAACGTGATCTGCGGACACCTTATCCCCGCCGGTACAGGTCTGCGCGAATACGACAAACTCGTAGTTGCCAACAAAGACGAATACGCCGCCCTCCAGCTCACCGACGAGCCCACAGTGCTCGACGTCGAAGCCGTAGAGGTCACCGAAAACGCTTAATAAAGTATTTTAAACCAATATAAAAGGGTCGGTCTTTCAAAGGTCGACTCTTTTTGTCGTTTTTTAGGGGTAAAAGACAGAAGAATTTGAGAAAAATAGGATTTTCTACATTTTTAATCGGGAAAATAGGGCAAAAGAATAAATTTTTTTTATTATATTTGCCCCAAATATGCTAAAAAAATAGAGAATTAATTGATACATAATATTTAATAATTCGGATTAATGAAGAAAATTTTACTTGTTGTTGTTGCAATGCTTGCAACTCTCGGACTGCACGCTCAGGATGCAGCTTCCGTTAAAGTGCTTCTGGATGCCGACTTTACTAAAGTCACGGAGGGAAGTGAGGAGAGTCCTAAAACCCTGCTGTCTTATCAGCTGTCAGGAATCGTCGACGGCATCAGCTCGATCAGCGGTGTGTCAGCCGCCGGCGGTAAGATTCTTGTGAGTGAGAGCAGTTCGTCATCCCTCACGCTGAAATCTTTCGGAGCAAGTGCTGGATTGCCTACCGCCGGAGGAACGGTGCGCATCACAGCCCGTGTCAAGATGAAGGATTATTCAGGAGGTTTCCAGTATCAGCCCGGTTATTCTTCGTCGGATTATGTTACTGAATACATTATGGAGGATAAGGTCAACGAATGGGTTGATGTGGTGTCTTACGTGGGCAATGTGAAAAGCAGTTCATCGATCAAGATGGTGCCTTTCCTCTCTGTCGCAGGTTTCTATCTTGAAAGTCTCAAGGTTGAATATAGCGAGGCCTTCATAGCTTCACCCGTGGCATATCTCCCTTCGGATTATGACGGGACGCAGTTTAAAGCTGAATGTTCAGCCGTGTCGGGCGCCACTAAATTCTCTGCCGATGTGTTCTCACTTGATGCCGATGGCAACCGGACCTACTTCGTTCAGGGAGCCGAGCTGAAGAAACTTACGGCATTTTCCGCCAGCGCGTCGGCCACTATCACCGGCCTTGACCCGGAAAAGGAATATTATTATGTGGCATTCGCCGAGACTGCTACCGCCAAGTCTGAGGAATCAAACATGGTTAAGCTCATTAAGAAAGTAGAGTCAGTAGCTGCTCCCAACGCTCTTGAGGCAACTGATGTCACGGCCGAGGGCTTTACTGCCAACTGGGAGGCCGTGGAAGGTGCGGTAGGTTATATGGTTAACGTATATTCCAAGACTATTCTTGCCGAGACACAGAATCTGGCGGTGTTTAATGAGGATTTCTCCGGCATCACATTCGGCTCCCCCTCAAGCCTCGATTTCGGTTCGGGCAAGGACCTGAATGATTACACTTCCTCAAAGGGCTGGATCACCGACAGCTCCAAGACGTTTGCAGCGGGATATTATGTGATTTATCCCTTCAGCGGCCCGGGCGTACTTATTACTCCTGCAATGGATCTCTCGCAGTGCGACGGCAAATTCCAGTTTATCCTCAAGGGGGCTACACGTGATTTCAGTGGTTTTACCGCATCGGATGATACTGTGACGGTAGAGATCCTTGATGCCGATGACAATGTGCTTGAGTCTGTAGTCAAAACTATGGATCAGGCTGACATCGCGGATTATACCTTCGACTTCACGAAGGGTGCGCAAAATTGCCGTCTCAGCATCACATTCACCCAGGCCGAGGGTAGCTCGATGAAACTCTTCATCGATGAGGTGACAGTGATGCAGGAGCTTCCCGCCGGAAGCGTTGTCGAGCGTCAGGTAAGCTCAAATTCCACAGAGCAGACCTCTTACAAGGTAGAGATGACGCTCGAGGAGGGAATAGATTATTACTACGCAGTTATCGCGCTTGCAGAGACAGTGATCGGTTCGGGATCGTCGGCTTATGTGGGTGAGATCGAGTCGCCCGAGTCTGAGAAGATTTTAGTTAAGCTCGTGCCCTCTGCCGTGGAGGAGGTTGGCGTCTCGACTGCCGGAGCTTGGAAATCTGCTGCCGGCGAGCTGACCGTGACAGGACGCAACATCGTGGTTGCCGATCTCGGCGGCGTTGTACTTCTCCGCTCTAATTCTGAGAATGCACAGACCTTCACTGTTAACCATAACGGTGTTGTAGTAGTGCTCGTTGACGGCAAGAACTATAAGTTTGCATTATAATATATTATAACATAAGACAATAAAGGGCTCCATTCTCAGTTTATTAACTGAGGATGGAGTCTTTTTTTTATCTCGTCCTTACAGAATATATCTTAATCTGAAATTTTCGCACTAACATAACATTTTCGCATGAAGAAATTTTATCTTTCCATATTAGCGGCGAGTCTAATTTCGGGTGCTGTGTATGCGGCTCCCATATCTCCGCAGACAGCGCGCATGATTGCTGAAAAAGCTCTTAAAGGTAAAAAAATAAGTACGCCTCTTACACCCAAAGGTGTCGGAGCCGGCGGAGAACAGCCGTATTATGTGTTCAACGCTGAGGATGGTAATGGAGGCTACGCTATCGTGGCCGGCGATGACAGATTGCCGCAGGTGCTCGGTTACTCTGAAGATGGATATCTTGATCTATCCAACGCCCCGGAAGCATTGATTGCTCTGCTGAATATGAGCGTGGCAAGCGCCAACGGCAACACTGCGCTACATGTGGAAGCAGAGGGTACCGGTAGTCCGGTAGTGTCTCCGCTTCTAAAGGATATCAATTGGGGACAGGATGTGCCTTTCAATACTCTTTGCCCTAAACTCTCCAACGGTTCGACGGCATACGTCGGCTGCGTGGCGACGGCGATGGCTCAGATGATGCGCTATTATCAATATCCTGAGCAGGGAATGGGGACACATTCCTATACCGACAGTGGCAAAACACTCTCGGCTGATTTCGGAGCGACCACTTATGACTGGGCAAATATGCCGGCCGCCGTGCCGGAGAGTCCTACGGCTGCTCAGACTTCAGCTTATTCCACACTCAGTTATCAACTCGGCGTGGCGGTGGATATGCAGTATGCTGCCGGAGGATCTGGTGCGTATACTCATCTGGTGGCGCCCGCGCTGCGTAACTATTTCGGCTATTCCCCCGAATTGCGGATGCATACCCGCGAATATTATAACACAGAGGAATGGATGCGGCTGATACGCACCGAGCTTGATGCAGGGCGTCCGGTCTATTATTCCGCCACGAGTGAGGATATGCTCGGAGGACACGCGTTTGTATGTGACGGTTATGACTCTGAAGGGTATGTACATATCAATTGGGGATGGTATGGGCGTACGAATGGATATTTCTATATCAACCATCTTAACCCCGGCGAACTCGGAGAGGGAGGTGGTTCGGGAGCTTATAACATCTCGCAGGAGATCCTGACCGGATTCAAGCCTGCAGCCGCCGGTGACGTTGCCAATCAGCTTCTCTTCGGCGCTACCCGTATGAGCTGCGACATATTCGGCTCCGATATGACGGTAATGACTTTCATAGAGAATCTGGATACCGATGCTTTTTCAGGTGATCTATATGTAGTGCTTACTGATGCTGAAGGCAAGGAAATAGTAACTGAGCTTTATAAGGAAGCTTTCAGTATAGGAGGTTTCAAGTCCGGTCATACCGCCTCCGAGATGGTGACACTGCGTAATGTCCCGGCAAGTGCGGATGTTCCTGATGGCGATTATAGGATTCGTATGGCATATCGCGCAAATGGCGAATCAGAAATTAAACTGCTACGTCACCCCATCGGTCTGCCTTCATACGTTAGCTGTACGGTTAAGAATAAACAGATAGTGAACAGCGAGAAGCATGTGCCCGCTCCTAATGTAACAATGCTTACTGCGCTTTCTCCGGATGGTGAGATATATGCTAACGGCAGTGCGCGATTCAGTGTGGAATTGAAGAATAATTCCGATGATTTCCGTCTCAGTTCACTTGTGCTAACGCTTAAGAATGTCTCAGATCCGTCAATTGCATTCAGCAATACCTATCCCGTGAATATCTACGACCTCAGCAGCCAGAAAGTAGTGATGGATATTGATATTCCCGAGAATATAGCAGAAGGTGAGTATGAAGTAGTGCTTACACATGATAAATATGCAGATAAGCCGTTTGCCACATTTGATGGAAACAGTACGTTTGTGACAATTCTTCCTGAGGCTTCAACCCCGGTTCTACGTTTCACTTCTGCTCCCGATCCTTACAATGCCTCTACCGGATTATCTGAATTCAAGCGAGGCGAGCTGATATACGCCGATCTTGCATTGAAAAACTATGGTGCTACCGGCAGCAGCATGATAATCATGCGCGCCACTGACCGCAACAATGCTGACCGCAGCTATGTGATCAAGGCCGATAACAAAACATGGGCTAAAGCAGAGACTGCCACCGTGAAAATATCAAATTCGGTTGCGCTTGACCCCGGCACATACGATTGCAAATTCACTTACATGAGCGCCGACGGCCATGAAGTGGAAATGAACAGCGATCCTATGGAAATTGTAATGACTGAAAGTGCATCGCCCGCGGTAGAAATCACAGAATTTGTGCTCCCCGATCAGATGAAGCAGGGTGTAAGAGGAGAATATAGTATCACTCTCAAAGCACTCCGTAACGTTACCGGCACTCTGTACATACGTGCCCGCCAGTTTACTTACACCAATGGCGAGCTTATCTACATGGGCTCATTGCGAATGTCAGCCGGAGAAACCAAGACCCTGACAGGTATGTACTCACCATCTTCATCATTATCTGACGGCAACTACCTGACGATGGTAGAGGTTAAAGAGGGCACCGTTACTGCGCCTGCTGCAGGTCACTCCGTATACTACAAAGAGTTTGCTATCGGCGAGACCCATTCGGCTGTAGAAGAGATCACCGATGATGCCGCAGATACCCTTGTAGAATGGTATACAATCGACGGAATGCGCATTGCCGAACCCTCCGATGCCGGAATATATATCCGCAAACAGGGCTCACGCACATCCAAGCATATCCTGCGATAATCAAACACTAAGTGAGAGGTCAACATATTGATAAGTAAGATGATAGGGGCGTCGAAAGATGTCCCTGTCGCGTTAATGGTAAATTATAATTTAGTGACTATCGAATGAGCAAAAAGGTTTTGTGAATTGTTCTATCAATATATCCCTTTCAGGGTCTTTGAATTGAAATATATTCACTTATATACTATAACTACTATGAAAAAGACATTTACTTTAATTGCTCTTCTTATTGGATTAGCCGGCATTAATCACGCTCGTGCCCAACGCGATAACCGCAGCCATGAAGAGGGGGTAGTCACCGTGGTCGGTAATGAAAACGCAGATGCGTCGGATGTGGAGAAAGTGTTTAAGCACAATGCTCCGCAGACTCCTAACGTCAACGGTCTTCCGCGTTTTGCCCTTGTAGGTAAAGAGGGTAAGTTTTATATCGGTCTCGGTGCACAGTTCCTCGGTGAGGGAGTGTTTGACTGGGGAGATCAGATGCCTTCAGCTTTGGATATGACCCCGTCGTCGATTCTGCCGCGCACTCCCGGCAATGGCAGTAACCTTCGTTTCGGATGGCAGACCTCATCTATATATATGAACGTGGTGGCGATGCCCGGTAATGAAAATCAGATCGGTCTCTTCTTCAAGGCCAACTTCACAGGCGCCAACAATGGTTTCAACGTCTCTCACCTTTATGCCAAGTATCGCGGCCTGACTGTAGGTCTCACCAACAGTCTTTTCATCGATGGTGAGGCAGAACCCTTCACCATTGATAACGAAGGACCTAACGGATATCCCGATATGACAGTTTTCACCGCTTATTGGGTGCAGGACTTCACTAAAAATTTCTCAGGAGCCATCGGTATTGACGCCCCATCGGTTTCGTTCTCATACGCAGGAGCCACCGAGAAAGTCAACCAGCGGATTCCGGCCATACCCTTATATCTTCAATACGCATGGGGTGGGGGAGATTCTCACATTCGTCTTTCAGGAATAGTCCGTCCGATGCTTTATCGTGATGTTACTGCAGGTAAAAACATGACGATCGTGGGCGGAGGGGTGCAGCTTTCCGGCATGACCCATATCGTCGGCGGTCTCTCGGCGCAATTCAACGGCGCGTTTGGTAAAGGGATCGGCAACTATCTGCAGGATGATAACGAACTTGGTCTGGATGCTGTTGCCACCACCGATTCCGGCAAGATGAAAGCCGTGACATCAATGGGTGTCACCGGCGGTCTCTCTTATCAGTTTTCACCTAAACTCACCGGAAATATTTGCTACAGCCATCTGACAAACTGGATGCCCGATGACGCTGTTGACAGCGGCGACACATATCGTTACGGAGATTATTGCACAGCCAATCTGGTCTATGCCTTCAATAAATTCATATCCGCAGGTGTTGAATACGACTATGGTCACCGCAAGGCATTAGACGGCACAGGTCTTCACACCAACCGCGTGCAGGCACAATTAGCCGTCACTTTCTAAAGATTATCGACTCAGAAATAAAAATCTTGCAAATCTCCGTCTCGAGGTTTGCAAGATTTTTTGCATTAGTACGCAGCTGAAGGGGATAAGACATTTTAATTCAGGCCAAGGAGAGTATAACGCGAACGGGGTCGGTTTCTCAACCAGCCCCGTTCAAGTGTTTTCCATAATACTTTTTCAAACTAACCTAACATCATGAATTAAATTCTTTATATCTTTATAACATCGCTGCCCAGAAAAGGTTCAGACAATATCGAAAATTTCTTATTGCAGCATTTCTAACAATAATAATAATGCTCTTGCTGAACGATGGCCTCGGAGGACGCGATATATCGCGTCCCTACTTAAGCGTTTTGCGACGCAGGGTTCCGAAGAAAATCAGGATGAGGGCAGAATAATATGTAATCATGATGTAGCGGCCGGCGTGCGGTATATGCTCCGTGAATTTATTCCAGGCGATGGTAAAGTCGGAGATAAGGAAGATGATGCATCCGATCATTGCGATATACCGTTTGATGGAAAATGCGCGGATGATGCTTGTCCAGGCAGATGATAAAAGGAGAAGTGCATAAATGACGCACCCGATGCGAATAGGTAGCGGCCGCACATTCGGGAAGATCGTCCACGCGGCGAAGAGGAGAGGCACAAGACACACAAACGATGCGGTTACGAATCCTGCGCGAGACACCTTGCCTTGTCGGATATCTTTGACAAACTGCGCGATGAAGCATATCTGGGCCACGGCGAAGCCTCCCATCTGCCCCTCGAAACTTCCGGCGACTCCCATAGCGTCGCCGATGGTACAGAACACGAACCCCCACGAAATCAATCGCGGAAGCAAACCGATACCACCCAATGCCAATATGGCCGCAGGCAATGCCAGACGCATCCTGAAAATCAGAGATGCATCTTTTGCGATCGGAAAGAAATACCATAACGCCGCGAGAAGAAAGATGACCGCGACTATATATGTCCGAATATTAGATTGTTTTGTCATAATATTTGATCAATAAGGAATTGATGAGATAAAGCCCTGAAAAGGTGGCACAATAATAATCGGAGGGGCGGTTGCTCGCAACTGCCCGCTCTTGCCGACACTTGGCAAGCAAGTGTCGCTCCTACGATGCGGACGCGATTTATCGCGTCCCTACGTTAAGCAAATTTAGCGATATTATTCGATTTTTCAAAATAATGATTAGTCAACGACGTTACATGAGATATAGCATACTCATCTTCAAGATCTTTTATAT
>JAIEAO010000078.1 GCA_029071345.1 Muribaculaceae bacterium
ACCGGGAGCTCGGAATCGTCATCGCCGACCTCTGTCACAGCCGAATCCCCGGCTTTAGTCCGGACAGCGATCTCCTCAGAGGGGAGAGAGAGTTTCTCACCTTTGGCGCCATAAACTATATAGGTGTAATCGCGGGCAGGCTCAAGTCCGGTCACTGCAAAATTGGTGGTGAGATTCACGTTCTGACGGTCTACCACTTTTTTCTTCACCTCAGCCATGCCGAAACTAATAGTTACGTCATCCACACACACCGATGCGCCGGAAGCGCCGTTGTAAGTAAGACGAATAGCCTGAGGACCGACCTGACCGGCGGTAGCCGACCATTCCCATACGTCGCCTTTAGTGTTGCTGATTTCAGCGATCTGTCCGATTTCTTTCCAGTTGCCGCCGAAAAGTCCGGAAATCGTAATCTTTGAGTCGCCTGTGGCTTTATAACCGCGCATCCAAAACGATACGCCCTGAATCTCTTTGCCGTAGTCGGGAGTTTCGAGCACTTCGGCGTTCTGCGAGAAGCGGAGCGAGGGAGCTGCCGCGCCGTAATATCCGTTGACACTCATTGTGCCGGTAGCGGTCGACGTCCAACCATCGGGGAGAGAGAGCGGCGTTGCGAACGCGGCCACATCCTGATCCACAGCTTCCTGAGCCGTGGTGAACACATCGAGAAGATAGCGGTCGGCCTGAGCCATAGATTCCCAGTTGGCGGTGAAGCCGGATTCGGTAACCTCACTTGCATCAAGAGCTACGGGTGAGAAATAGCCGATACCCGGCTCGGCGGTCTTAACCGTCAGCGGAGCCGAAGCCTCGGAAATGGAAACACCCTTGACGCTTCGCACGCGACACTGATATTCGGTCTCTGGATTTAATCCCGTAACAGCAAAGCTTTTTCCCGCTGCGGGCACAGCTGTGAACTCGCCTAACGGACGAACTCTTCCGCTTTCTTCCGTGGCTACGCTCACGATATATCCGTCGGCACCCTCAACAGCATCCCATGTGATGTTAAAGTTTTCGTCTTCAATGTCTTCGGAAGCAAGGTTCTTGATTCCTTCCGGGAAAGCCGAAGCGGTGTTGAAATCAAAAAGTATGGACTTGGAATCGAGGCGTATATTTGAAAGTTTATGAGAATAGACTGTTCCGGTGTGGTCTCTGAAATCGGCAAAAGAAGTGACGCCCGCGGTGCCGGGGAAGGGATCGCCTGCCGACGAGCGGAGACTTTCGATTCCATCGGCCTCTATAAGATCAATACGCTGGCGCGTCTCGTCATTGTTTACGGCGTTGCGGTTCCAGACATCACGCGAATAGTCTATGCGCCATATCAGCAGGCCTTCGCCGGGCAACTGTTCGTCCCAACCCTGCTTCACTCTGTTTTCAAGGATGTAATACTGCTCGTCGTAACCGGGAAGGCTAAGTCGGAAAGCGATGTTATCGGTTATGGGATCGAGTCTGACCGATCCGTCCGTGGCAAGTTCCCTCGGCTCGCACCATCCTAAGAAATATCGCTCGTAGGCAGTAAGGGCACAGGGGCAACGAGTGTCGCCGTTATAATTGCCATGATCCATCAGCGAATAATAATAAGGAGTAAAAGCGGAGTTATTATTGGTGCTGTAAACGTCGGGGAGTCCGAGCACATGGCAGAATTCATGGCAGAATGTGCCGATGCCGACCATGCGTGTCGAGCCGCCGATCAGTTCGTTGGAACAGGAATAAGATCCGATATTGACACCGTCGAGCATGAGTCTTTCCCCTTTTGTCGACACATTGGATGAGTGAGGCCAGACATAGTTGACATTACCTCCGTCAGCCTCGCCATATCCGGCATAGAAAACATATACGTTGTCAACCCATCCGTCGCCGTCGCGGTCATATTCGCTGAAATCGATCTGCGGGTCGAGCTGCTTGCATGCCTCCACTACCATCTGATGCGCATTCTCATCATTGTTAGCTCCATAATAAGATAGCGGGGAAGACAACGTCACAGGTCCGAACACCTCAAAATCGGGAACGAATCTGCCGGCGGAGTTTTCTACGAAGTAATCGTAAGCACTTCCCGCCGCTCCATAACCCGAATATCCGGGCTGGCGAAGCATATTGCGGAATTCTTCGGCGGAATATGTGAATTTTTTATCCTGGAACTCGGCAAGGATGATGAGCACTTTCTGCTCGCCGGTGGTGGGATATTTGGTGTAAGCCGATGAACGCAGATCTTTTGATACATTTTTCACCGACAGAAGCGTTCTGAAATTATCATCCGCCGGCACGAGCGAACCATCGGCAGTGGGCATCAGAAGACGACCCTCAAGATCGGTATACCAGTGGTGATATTCGTCACCATGAAGACGCACGGTTATTGTGGCGCCGTCAGCCTGTTTATATTCAATTTCTCCGGGGAAACTGCTTACCGCCATTGCGGAGGCGGTGCAGAATGACACAACCACGGATGCAATAAATCGCTTATTTTTGATATTCATTATGTTGTGGTTAGTAATAGATGCAAAGTTATACATAATAATTCGTGCATCAAAGTTTTTATACATATTTTTTATAAAAATGTAGAATAATAGTA
>JAIEAO010000079.1 GCA_029071345.1 Muribaculaceae bacterium
CTTCAGTATGCCCACCGTTTTTATGGATTCAAAGGTGAGGCACAGTACCTTCACGGCCACACAGGAATTATGACCATCGAAGTGGAAGATACCGTAAATGAAGGTGTAAACATGGTCTTCCCATGCAATGAGATAAGGAAAACTGCATGGGCTGTGTTGCAGAACTTTGACCATGCGCTGGTTCTCAGGGAGGATGATCCGCTGCTGCCGGCAATTCTTGGTGTCTACGAACAGCAGGGTATTCTCCACGGTCATCCTCAAAACACAATGAAAGGGGAGGCCTTCAAGACAGAACTTGCCACGGCATATCCCGATGCGCGAATTGTGGTTACGAAAGAGACAATGACAGTGGAGGGTATGATAAAGATTGTATACGATCTGCTGAAAGACAAACTCAATATCGCGAAGATTTCATTCACAAGCGGTGTGAATGCAGCATCAATGGATTTCGAGACACATAACGACATAGAGCGCTGTCCGCTTTGCGGCATCGCGCTGGACGAGAATGGAGTGTGTCACAAATGCGGCTACCGCAAGAGATAACACTGCGTCATCAGATATTATCAGCTCCCTTTCCGCGCATCCGCACGGAGAGGGAGCTTCTCTGTATATAATGTGGGCTTATTTTCTGCGTGTAGAGGTGAGAATATGAAAAGCAGATGTCTGACTTGTTTGAGCGAGATAGAACAGTGATTACCCGCCATATAAATAATATTTTTAAAGAAAACGAGCTTGAGGAAAATAGCAATGTGCATTTTTTGCACATTGCAAATTCTGATAAACCCATCAAACTGTATTCATTGGATGTGATCATCTCCGTTGGATATCGTGTTAAATCGCTGCGTGGTACCCAATTCCGTCAGTGGGCTAATAAGGTGTTGAAGGAATATCTATTGCGAGGTTACAGTATCAATCAGCGGTTAATGCACATGGAAAATCGGATCGATCACAGGCTTTCCGAACATGATATTCAGATAAAATTGGGCGCTGAAATGCTATAAGTCTGACGATAAGTCTGTTATTATAGAATGAAACGATCCCTTACCACTTGAAGAAGATGGGCTCTTCGGTGGAGGTGAAAGTCTCATCGGACCAGGATGGCTTGTAAGAATATGAGATGGTCAGCGCTATGGGCATATCGTTGGCGTTCAATTCCCAGCTGAAGGTATAGTTAGTGGGGTAATCACCATTCGTTTCGAATGCCGAGAGCGGAAGCTGGGTTGTGCCCTTGCCTAACAGACCGGCATAATATGCGGGAGCCATCTCGTCCATGTCGATGCAGAACGTTTCATCGTATAACATGATACCGCTCTTGTTTGCGATTCCGGTCGGAAAGGCTGTTGAAGTGTAGGCGACGGTGCATTCCATCTTGCCTTCGGGAGAGTCATCGTCGGCCACCTTGACGGAAGTTATGTTACCTTTGTCATCGTAAGAGATGGTGGTGATCTCGTTGTCTCCCTCGGTGCGTTTCATCTCGATCAACTGTCCGGCATCGTTATAAGTGAACCACCATTCTTCAGCGGTGTCACCGTCTATATTATCTTTTTCCACCTCATAAGCGTATTCGATGAATCCCTGCTTGTTAAGTTTGATATAGAAATCCATGCTGTCCTCATCATTACCCCATTCCACATTCATGGTCATGTCGTAATCTGTCGGAATTGAGATTGCGCGGGTAGGATTGTAATTGAAAGTTATCACCTCATCGCCGTCTACAATCTTTGCCACACGGCCTTCGCCGTCGGGGGTGATTACATAGTCTCCCACCTGAGTCGGAAGTCCCTGGGTAAATACTTGCGACGGATTAACCTCGCCGCTTTCAGTGTTTTCTGATCCTTGTGCGGGTTCGGGGTCATTCTTGTCATCGCATGAAGTTGCGAATAATGCCATTGCGGCAAAGGCAATGGGGAGATAATTTCTGAATTTCTTCATCTGATTCAAAATGATTGTTATAAGTAAGTTTCAAAATAAACGACGTGTCCCGGCATATAATAACAGGAAACGTATTGGTTGTCAATATTGAAAAAAGACCTGACGTTAAGACAGGTCTTTTTCGGAAGCGGAGAGAGAGGGATTCGAACCCCCGGAGGTGTGACCCTCAACGGTTTTCAAGACCGCCGCAATCGACCACTCTGCCATCTCTCCAAAATATGTGCGCTCCGGCACCGCTTGGTGCTTTTGCGGTGCAAAGTTAGGATTTTTTTTTGATTTATGCAAGGGGTCGCAATTTTTTTTTGAAAAAATCGAAGAAATCATGATTGGTGTCAAGTGAAGTTGGTTTGGATATTCGCGGGAATTTTTGTAAATTGCAAGGTCTTATATAAAGTATGAAGTATGAAGTATAAAGTTTGACGATTATGAATATTAAAGGATTTATATTGGGATTGGTAGGTTTGGGAAGCATGGCTATCTGTGGCTATGCCGTGGAGGAGAAAACTTTCTGGCTCGGTGGCGATATCTCGGGTATGACAGCTGACGAGGCTCGCGGACGTTTTGTGAAGGATACGACGGGGAAGGTTACGGAGACCACCCGACTGATGAAGGATTATGGCATGAATGC
>JAIEAO010000008.1 GCA_029071345.1 Muribaculaceae bacterium
ATTATATACAATCTCAAAGTAATTATAAAATTATAAAGTAATTATGAGGAATAGGATTATTTCAATAGTTATCGGATATGTGGTGGCGGGGCTGTGCTTCTCCGCTTTCGCATTGGGTTCGGGCAGTAAGGCAATCGGCAATTTCTATCTCACAAATGGTGAACAGATGGATTCCGTGGAATTCGAGATGCCCTGTGAACGCGATATGCAGGTCAAAGTCAAGATCGACGGAAAACAGCAGAAAATTGAAACCGACAGTATCTTCAGCATCATCCTGTGGAATAAGAAAAATCCTGATAAAAAATATATCTTCAGACCGTTCTATCCGGAGGTTATCGATTATGAAACAGGTGAGTTCATAGAATATTGGAAGAAACCTATATGGCTCTGTGTAGAGGAGGTTGGGGATCACGCTTCATATTGGTATGAAATCGGCCGACCCTCCATCAAGAAGAATAAGATAGTTTTCAATTTCCGACAAACTTATACGCCGGATTCATTGGCATTCGTTCTCAAAGAGGGTAGCGAGCATCCCTGTTATGTACCTAATTCGCAGAAAAAAGTGAAAGGCTGGATTCGCCTCTATCTCAAGGATGACCCGGAACTGGTGAAACGAATCGATGCCGGAGAATATGACGCCGGGAAATGGGCACATAAATATATTGAGCTTGAGCGAATCGTTAAGGACTATAATCCGAAAAAATAATTTAGAGAAAACCCCTATAATCAAGAAAGAGACCGCCCGATTTATCAGGTGGTCTCTTCCTATTTATTCAGTCACCGTGGGTTTGTAACCCACGGCTGATTGTATTAGATAATTATATTATTTGGTATCACCGGGAGCATACATCATACCCTCTTTCTTGCCGCTATGTTTTGAGTATTTCTTAATTAGATCGCTGTTGGCTTTGCGCACTCGCTCCTTATCTACTTTC
Source organism: Muribaculaceae bacterium (assembly GCA_029071345.1). GTDB lineage: Bacteria > Bacteroidota > Bacteroidia > Bacteroidales > Muribaculaceae > Lepagella. Next base: position 936 of record JAIEAO010000008.1, read on the forward strand.
ATCACCTTGCGGTCGTAGGTCATAAGGCCGTTCACCTCACCCTCAACGTCAGTGGTCTGCGTGTAGACGCCACCCGTATAGGCGATATTCGAAAAGTTATCAAGGATACCGACATATTCTACATATTTGTCAGTAACTTCCTGCGGCGATTTGTATTCGATATATCCCCAGTTGCGATCGGGCTGCCAGAGATGACCCTTGACAGGATAGCCGATTCCGCCATATTCACCGATCACATTGGCCTGGTCGTCGCTGAGGAGATAGATGCGGGGCTCCGGGTAGTTATGCACGTCGAGGATATCGCCTGCACCGTAGAAGTAGTTACCGCCGCTGGCTGCATTTACAAGTCGCGAAGGGTCGGTTTCCTTAGTCAGCATCGCGATATTCTGCGTGTCATACTGACCCCATGCTTCATTGAACGGCACCCACACCACAATCGAAGGGTGATTGTGCAGGTTATCCATTATCTCGAGCCATTCCTTGCGGAATTGCCTGTCGCTCTCCTTGCTGCGCTCGAATTCGTCGCCGATGTGATAATTATGGTTCTGCCACTTCTTCTTTTTGTCGCCGCTCGGCATATCCTGCCAAACCAACACACCGTTGCGGTCGCAATATTCGTACCACGGTTCAGGCTCAACCTTCACGTGCTTGCGGATCATATTGAAGCCGAGGTCTTTGGTCTCGTCGATGTCGTAAACCAAAGCCTCATAGCTCGGAGCGGTATAGAGTCCGTCGGGCCACCAACCCTGATCCAACGGCCCGAAATGGAAGATCGGCTCATCGTTGAGGGTGAAACGGATCACACCTTTGTCGTCGCGCTTCATCCCGACTTTACGCATCGCAGCATAACTACCTACCTTGTCGGTAACCTTACCGTTTTTAGTAAGGGTTGCAGTTACGTCATAGATATTGGGATTTTCTGTTGACCACAATTTAACGTCGGCAGGCATCTCAACCTCTATTGTCTCACCGGCGACACCTTTACCCTGCGCTACTTTCATGCCCTTATCGAACACCGCGATTTCCACGATACCATCACCCGATTCCGGAGTCTGCACTAAGAGACGGTTGCGATCTACATCGGGAGTGATGCGGAGTTTACCTATATTGTTAGCATTGACAGGTTCCATCCATACGGTCTGCCATATACCGGTGACCGGAGTGTACCAGATGGAATTAGGATTCGACACCTGTTTGCCGCGCGGTTGCGTACCCTTGTCGCTCGGGTCATACACTCTCACTACTATCTCGTTTTCTCCCGGCTTCAAAGCCTCGGTCATATTGAGTGAGAATGGCGAATAACCACCTTCATGTCCTCCGACTTTCATACCGTTAACCCACACATCAGCTTTCCAGTCGACAGCACCGAAGTTGAGGTTGATATTCTGTCCTTTCCATTTTGAGGGAACGGTGAATTTGCGGCGATACCACAATTCATTGTTTTCTCCAACTGTTTTACCTACGCCTGACAACTGCGATTCCACAGGGTATGGCACAAGTATCTTGCCGTCATATTTATTCGGCGTTGCAGAGCCTTTCGGAGTGATGGCATAATCCCACTCGCCGTTAAGGTTTTTCCACTCCGAGCGTGTCAGAGTCGGACGCGGATACTTCTGCCAGACATTTTGCGGGGTCACTTTCTCACCCCATTCTGTCGTAAGTTTAGGTTGCGACGCATTGTCTGCTGCCACAGCCATTCCGGCTCCAAGCACCAATGCCGCAGTTAAAATTACTTGTTTCATGATGTTTATATTAGTTAATAGTTTTCAGTTTTCAGTTATCAGTAGGGACGCGATACATCGCGTCCACGGGTAACGCACTCACTTCGTTCGCGCCACAATAATATCGCCCAAACTTCTCTCTTAAGAATTAGTGTCCATAACTCCTAATTCCTAACTCCTAATTCCTAATTCGCAGAAATGCTTCTTGGCGCCCGGCATTCACGCGGTCGGGATAATGAGCATCGGAGTTGATGACGAGGGGCAGTTTCGCATCGATCATCTTTTGCCACCATCTCTGAGCCGGAAAGAAGCGGTGTTTATCGTGAATCGATTTGGTGTTTATCTCCACGAACACGTCTGCGGCCTTTGCGTGACTGATAACATCGTCGACCAAAGCTTCATACCAGTGCTGGTCTTCGAGCGTAGGATCGGAAAGGCAAGCATTCCCGGCAATCTTGTCGAAATGGCCGAGGATGTCGAACCCTCCGCGCTCAATCATCGTCAGCACCTGCTCGAAATATTTCTCCGTCACATAGCGCAGATCATCATGATACCCCTCCTTCAGATATTTTTCAAAGCGGTCATGACTCCCATCGCAGTCAAGATATACACCCTCTTGATTCGGCACAAAATGCACCGACGCCAAACGATAGTCTAACGTCAGATTCTGAAAATAATCTATATGAGGACCGAAATCCGCGCCAAGGTAGTCGATTTCAAGAGAGGTCAGCACCTTCATCTTACCGTCGTACTCCTCTTTGAGGCGGTCGGCTTCCTTCATATAAGGCTCGATATCGTCAACCAACATATTGCAGGGCGAGGGAATCGAAAGAGGAGAATGCGGCGAGAAACCCCACGCCTGCATACCGGAGTCGTATGCAGCCTTAGCCATCGCATCCATCGGCGCGCGGCCGTCGCAGAATTGTGTATGAGAATGAAAATTATAAGCGTCAGTATTATCTATTATGTCTGATATGAGTTGTTTGGCGGTCATTACTGTTAAGCTGGATTATCGACTATTATATTAGAATTGTTCACACTTTTGAGGTATCGTGCAAACAGGAAAAGGCAGATGGCCGTGATGCCGAGCCCGACACCGAGTGCAAACTCGTATGAAATTTTCACACCCCAGAGAGCATCGGTCAGCGCGCCGAATCCTTCGGGGGCGAAAAAGATATAGGTCATTGTTACGGCCGTCATGAACAGAGCGGGAATAAGCGTGATCAGGAACAGCTTGCGGTTTCGTGCAAGATAAACCGTCAGCGCCCAGAGGGTGAACACAGCCAACATCTGATTAGACCATGCGAAATATCGCCAGAGAGATTCGTAAGGCAGAAGCATCACTGCGAAGCATAGAGCAAAAATCGGGAGCGACACCATCAGTCGTTTAATGATCCTCCCCTGCTTGATTCCCATGAAGTCGGCAGCTATGAGGCGGGCAGAGCGAAGGGCAGTATCGCCGGAAGTGATCGGGGCTGCGATTACGCCGAGCACTGCAAGAATGCCACCGAATGTGCCGAGCCACGAC
>JAIEAO010000080.1 GCA_029071345.1 Muribaculaceae bacterium
AATAATATGTATTAACCTCGGATTTCAAGGTTGAGATGCCTGGGATCCACAATTTCGATAGAAATATGAATAACGATGAATTGCTTAAAAGTGTAAACGAAAAAGCTGAAAAATGGCTTGGCTCAGAGTATGACGAGGAAACTCGTGTTGAAGTCAAGAAGATGATGGATGCTGACGACAAGACGGAACTTATCGAATCTTTCTACAAGGATCTTGAATTCGGCACAGGCGGTCTGCGCGGCATCATGGGCGCCGGTAGCAACCGTATGAACCGCTATACTGTCGGAGCCGCCACACAGGGTCTTGCTAACTATCTCAAGGATTGCTTCAAGGAGCTTCCCCAGATTGCGGTGGCTGTAGGTCACGATGTTCGTAACAATTCTCGTAAGTTTGCCGAACTCACAGCCGATATCTTCTCAGCCAACGGTATCAAGGTGTATCTTTTCGATGGCCCGTGCCCCACACCGGAGGTTTCTTACGCTATCCGCAAGCTCGGATGCCAGAGCGGTGTGATGGTGACTGCCAGCCACAACCCGAAAGAGTATAACGGTTATAAGGCTTACTGGAGCGATGGTGCTCAGATGATCGCCCCCCATGATGTGAAGACCATCGAATATGTAAACGCTATTACATCTGTAGACCAGATCAAGTTTGAGGCTAATAAGGATCTTATTCAGGTAATCGGTAAAGATATCGACGAGCAGTATCTCGCCGACATCCATTCACTCAGCCTTGACCCGGAGGCCGACAAACGTCACAGCGACATGAAGATCGTCTACACTCCGATCCACGGTACAGGTTCTCGTCTGATGTTCGACTCCCTCAAGCTTTGGGGCTTCAACAACGTGATCCATGTTCCCGAGCAGGATGTTCAGAGCGGTGACTTCCCCACAGTGGTTTCTCCTAACCCCGAGAACCCCGAGGCTATGGCTATGGGTGTTGCCAAGGCTAAAGAAGTTGGTGCTGACCTCGTGCTTGCTTCTGACCCGGATGCTGACCGTATCGGTCTCGTAGTCCGCGACAAGAAGGGTGAGTATCAGCTCGTGAACGGTAACCAGCTCGTAATGCTTCTCCTTTACTATATCATCACTCAGAATGTAGAGAAGAAACTCATCAATGGCAACGAATACTGCGTTAAGACTATCGTAACCACTGAGACTGTTAAGCGTATCGCTGATGCCAACAACATCAAGTGCTTCGACTGCTACACCGGCTTCAAATGGATTGCCGACGTTATGCGCAACATGGAGGCAACCGGCCGTTATATCGGTGGTGGTGAAGAAAGTTACGGCTTCCTCGCCGAGACATTCGTTCGCGATAAAGACTCAATCTCAGCCAACTCCCTCATCGCCGAGGCTGCAGCTTGGGCAGCCGACAAGGGTATGAACCTCTACGAGCTTCTCGTTGACATCTACGCTACTTACGGATTCTCTCGTGAGCGCGGTGTGAGCGTGGTTCGTCCGGGCAAGAGCGGTGCAGAAGAGATCGTAGCCATGATGAAGAACTTCCGTGAGAATCCTCCCAAAGAGCTCGCCGGAAGCCCCGTAACCTGCATCAAGGACTACGCAGACCTCAACTGCAAGAACCTCAAGACTGGCGAAATCACCAAGCTCGATTTCCCGACCACAAGCAACGTTCTCCAGTTCTTCACTGAGGCTGGCGACAAGGTGTCGATCCGTCCTTCAGGCACAGAGCCTAAGATTAAGTTCTACGTAGAGGTACGCGAAGACATGAAGAACAAGGAAGACTACGAGGCAACAGTGAAAAAAGCTGAAGCCCACATCGACCAGGTTCTCGCCGACCTCAGCGTGAAATAATCCGTACTGAATTACAAAAACAAACAGACATAATAAATCCGAAATAAGTAGACAGAATAAATAGGTCTAAAAAATACTACTGACAAGCGAGGCTGAATGGCTAACCACCATCCGGCCTCGTTTTTTAACGCCTTCATTTGAAAATTAATAGAACTTTGGAGAGGTGTGTTTTGTTAATTAACAAAACACATATTGCTTTGAAACAATTAGGATTTAAATATAGGCTGAAGTTTAATCATTGGCTGTTGCTGATGATGCTGATGCTTGCGATGATACCTGCCTCTGCGCAGATGCCTATAAAATACAGAATGGTGGAGCAGATGCCTCCCGATACGGCCGATTTGAATTATTATGGCAAGAAGAATTTTCTCCGGGCAGGGGGTGAAGTGATCGGGCTGAATACGGCCTTGTGGGCTTTCGACAGATTTGTACTGCACGGCGATTATTCCTATATCAGTTTCAAGACCATAAAGGAAAATTTTAAACACGGTTTTGTATGGGATAACGACCAACTTGGCACCAATACATTCATGCATCCCTATAATGGTAGCTTTTATTACTCGGCCGGCAGATCTAACGGTTTCAATTTCTGGCAGTCGGGAATGTTTGCAATCGGGGGGAGTGCGTTGTGGGAACTCTGTATGGAAAATGAATATCCTTCGATCAACGATGTTATTGCCACCCCGATCGGCGGAGCAGTGCTCGGAGAAACACTCTTCCGGGCTTCAGATGCGTTGATAGACGACCGCACACACGGTGCCGACCGCTTCGGTAGGGAATTGGCGGCATTTATAATTTCACCGATGCGCGGCATCAACCGTCTGATCACAGGTCAGGCATGGAAACACCGTGCCACTTCCGGCAGATTGTTCGGCACGCCAAACATCGCATTTCAGGTGTCGGCCGGAGTCGAGGTTATGACATTTCAAGGACGTATGCGTTCGCCATACCCGGGAGGTGTAGTCCAGCTCGATCTTGAATATGGCGACCGTTTTGAGGCAAAGTCTAAGAAACCTTACGACTATTTCACTGTCCGGGCAAAACTGCAGGGGATGAAATATCAGCCCGTGCTTGCGCAATTAAACATTAAGGGTAGATTGCTTTCCCGCGAAGTGCTTGACCATAAGAATTCTTCTGGAAGCATCGGCCTTTATCAGCATTTCGACTATTATGACAGCGACACAATCACAAATATAGATAAGGTGCCTTATAAATTAGGAGTGCCTGCAAGTTTAGGCGTTGGTTTCCTCTTTCGCGATGTGCAGAGAAGAAGATATATATTCGATTGCTATGCTCATGCCAATGCCGTCATATTAGGCTCAATTCTTAGCGACCATTACATGACCGACAAACGCAATTACAACTTTGCTTCGGGATTTTCACTTAAGGGGGGAGCCAATATAGTCTGGGGTAAAAAGAGATCCTCAATATCAGTATCGCATGAATACTACCGACTTTTCACCTGGAAGGGTTATGCTCCGGGCACAGATTTGTCGGCTGTAGACTTTCACACTCTGAATGTGATGGGCGATAAGTCTGTAGCCTCATTTAATATAACCGAAGTAAGGTTTGATTATCAGTTGTATAAGAAACTGTATGGCACTCTGACATTTGTGAATCGGGCTCGCTCCACCCACTACCGCGACTGGCCCGACAAACGTTCCTCCACCATGTCGCTCTCCGCTATGCTCACCTACAAATTCTAATTATTGGTCGAGGTGGGGTTGCTGGGTCACGGTTATGGTGCCGGATTGGGATAATTGACCTTTGGTGGCAGTGAAGTCGATAGTGCCGATGCGTGTCTCTTCGTTGTTGAGCTCTGATACGTTGATCCTAAAACCGTGAGTAACATTTATAACCTCCAGATCAGATATCGATAACCAATCAGGCGTCTCATCCGAAAGAGTATAGGAGTCAATGTCTCCCACTAAGCCGACTTCTATCCATCTGGCTTTACCGTCAACAGTAAATTCTGCGGAATGAAGACCCATCGCAATATCGGCTCCGGCTTCAGTTCCTACGGTAAGGTGGAATAGATCAAGTGCCGGCGTTTCCTTACGGCAAGCTGATAAAATGATGGAAATAAACAGAAATAATAATATTTTCTTCATAATGCTTAAAATATTGGGGCATAGTAACGCACCATAATCAATGGTAAAGTTACGAAAATAATTTGATTGAATTTTAACATTTCGGCGGGAAATTTGCATTGACTCAATTATTTTATTATTTTTGTGGAAAGAATTTTGCTCCGCTGCTGATGTTATCCGGCGAACTGATTTGAAGCCGTAATTTCGACCTGTAAAAGCGGAGATTATTAATGATTCCACCATGATTAAATCTATGACCGGCTTTGGCCGGGGTTGCGCCTCTTCTCCCTCCAAGAAAATAACTATAGAACTGAAATCGCTTAACAGCAAGCAGTTTGATCTGTCAACGCGTGTGCCGTCGGCTTTCCGCGAATATGAGATCGGTATGCGCAATTATGCCGCCTCCAAGCTCGAACGCGGCAAAGTCGACATGACTGTCAGCATCGAAAACACAGCTGTCGAGGCTGCCGCTACCATCAATATCCCTCTGTTGGCTGTCTATAAGGAGCAGTTTGAGAAGATGGGTAAGGAGCTTGGTCTTGAGGCTCCAAACGATTGGTATACGCTGTTGATGCGTATGCCCGATGCTATGCGCGCAGAAGCATCTGTTGTAGATGAGGCCGATCATAAGGCGCTGGAGGATGCGTTGCATGAGGCTGTGGCTCATCTTGACGAGTTCCGTGTGCAGGAAGGACGCAAACTATATAATTTCTTTATAGAGAAAATTAAGGCAATCGAGACACTTCTTGACAGCATCGCCCCTTATGAGGAGGAGCGTGTGCCCAAAATCAAGGCGCGTCTCGTGGAGCAGCTCGGTCGACTCACTTCGATTGAGTATGATGCCGGACGTCTGGAGCAGGAGATGATTTTCTATATCGAAAAACTCGATGTCAATGAAGAGAAATTGAGACTTCGCGCTCATCTTAATTATTTCCTTGAGACGATGGGGGGTGAGGAATTCCCCAAAGAGGGTCAAGGCAAGAAGCTCGGATTCATCGCTCAGGAGATGGGTAGGGAAATCAACACTCTCGGCTCAAAATCGAATCATGCCGAGATGCAGAAGATTGTGGTCAAGATGAAAGACCATCTGGAGCAAATCAAAGAGCAGGTTCTAAACGTACTTTAAATGTTTAATGTGAAATGTTAAATGTTTAATGATTTGAAATGAATAAAGGTAAAATCATCATACTATCGGCTCCCTCAGGCACAGGCAAGTCCACGATCATATCACGATTGATGGATAATACTGATCTTCGGCTCGGTTTTTCGGTGTCGGCCACAAGCCGCGCTCCGCGTGGGGCAGAGGTACACGGCAGAGAGTATTATTTCCTTTCTCCCGAAGAATTCCGCACTAAGGTGAACAACGATGAATTTGTGGAGTGGGAAGAAGTATATGCCGGCACATGTTACGGCACACTCGTTTCGGAAGTGGAGCGCGTGATCGATTCCGGGCGTAATCTCATCATGGATATAGATGTCAAGGGTGCGCTGAATGTGAAGAAACGTTATGGCGGGCAGGCACTTTCAATTTTTATTCTTCCCCCGTCGGTAGAAGAACTTGAACGCCGCTTGCGCTCTCGCTCCACCGATACGGAGGAGTCTATCCGCAAACGTCTTGATAAAGCTGAACTCGAAATGAGTTTTGCTCCTCAGTTTGATGTCCGGATTGTCAACGACGATCTCGACCGTGCCTCAAAAGAGGTGGAGGACACCATCAAAAGTGTAATCGAATAACACTACTCAGGGGATGAAAATCGGTATTTTCGGCGGAAGTTTCGACCCGATCCATTCAGGCCATGCCATAATTGCCAACTATGCCTCGCAATGGATGGGGCTCGACGAGGTGTGGCTCATGGTGAGTCCGCAAAACCCTTTCAAACAGGATTCCGATTTATCTCCCGAAGAGTCGCGCTGCGAGATGGCGGAGCTTGTGGCCGGTGATTGTCGCAACGTAAAAGTCAGTCGCTTTGAGCTGACACTTCCACGGCCGTCGTATTCTTATCGCACGCTCTCGCTGCTCAAAAAGAAGCATCCTGAAGATGAATTTACTCTGATCATCGGATCTGACAACTGGCAAGAATTCGGCAGATGGCGTGATAATGAAAAAATAATAGAAGAATTCGATATACTTATATATCCGCGTCCGGGCCATGAGATTGATGCATCAGCGTTGCCTCCGAGGGTAAGGATAATGGATGAGGCTCCGCAGGTGTTCATATCATCGACATTTGTGCGCCAATCAGTTAAAGAAGGCAAAAATATCAACTTTTTCATCCCTCCGAGGGTTTATGAGTATATCCGAAAGCATAATTTATACAGATGAAAGAGAATGAAATAAATGCTCGTCTCATGAGTCTCACCGCGCTGTCGGCGGAATACTGCTCCACGTTGGAAAACTGCCGGGAGTATGAGGAAGAGGAGTTTGTAAAGCTCATGCTGAATTACCTTCCGAGGATCTATCTGGAATTTTCAGACATTGAGGTGGAGGAAGCCGGGGGAGCTTTTGATTATGAATATTTCCCTGCATACGTCGATGAGGATTTCTACGAGAGTGTGCGTCGTAACCTTGAGGGGGTGATGGGGGAGGACGATACCTTCCTTGAGACTTTCGAGGAAGATATGAAATATAGCGACACCCCTGTGGCAGCCTCCGTGTCGGAATCTCTCGCTGATATTTTCCAGCCGCTTTACAATTTCATCTCTGTCGTAAAAGACTCCGAGGGTGAGAATGCCGAAGGGGCTTTCCGTGAGTGTAAAGAGAATTTTGAATCATATTGGGCGCAGACGCTTTGTAATGTCATGCGCGCCTTAAATCACATACGCTATAAATAATGGAAATTTACAATATTGAGCCGGATACTGTGTGCAAGCGTCTGCTTAAAAGTTTAGACGAATCGTCGTGCAATTTTCTCGCGGTGGCGGAAATCGAGAATCGCCTGAAAGAGGCAGGATTCTCAGAACTGCGTCAGGAACTTGCATGGAGCATCGTGCGCGGCGGTAAATATTACATAAAGAAAAACGATAGCGCTATTTTCGCAATTATAATAGGAGAGAAGCCTATCAGTGAGACCGGCTTCCATATTATTTCGGCGCATAGCGATAGCCCTTGTTTCAAGATCAAGCCTAATGCCGAGATTTATGGCGACGGGGGCGTGGTGTCGCTCAATGTTGAGAAATACGGCGGCGGTATCCTTTACACATGGTTCGACCGTCCGCTGTCAATCTCAGGCCGAGTTATGGTAGCCGGTGAAGATGCTTTGCATCCACGCACGTTGCTCGTTGACCTGAAACGAGCTGTGGCTACAATCCCGCATCTCGCTATCCATTTCAACCGTGGAGTGAACGAGGGTAATCCTCTGTCGGTGCAAAAAGATATGAAACCTGTGCTCGGTTACTATTCCCAGGAACAAATTGCCGAATTCAAGGCTAAAGGAGGATTGGTTAAGGTGCTTGTGGCTGATGAATTGAACATAAAGCCTGAGGATATCCTTGAATATGAACTGTGTCTATATCCCATTGAGCCTTCAGGGCTGGCAGGAGCTTCGGGAGAATATGTTCAGTCGGCGCGCTTAGATGATCTTGAAATGGCATTCTCGGGCCTTGAGGCACTTCTTGTCGCTCCGGAAAAAGCGGATTCTACCCGCGTCCTTGCCATCTTTGACAATGAAGAGACCGGTTCGGGCACAAAACAGGGTGCTCACTCACCCGTGCTCCGCGATGCGATGGAGCGCATAGTGAAGATACTTGAAGGATGCGACGGTCAAAGCGTTTATCGTGCGGTGGCCAATTCATTTATGATTTCGGCCGACAACGCCCATGCATGGCATCCTAATTATAATGAGAAATACGACCCGACTAACCATCCGGTAATCGGTGGAGGCCCGGTGATAAAAATAAATGCCAACTGCAAGTATATGACCGACGCACAGGGTTCGGCAGTGTTCTCGCAGCTTTGCAAGGAAGCCGGAGTGAGATGCCAGTATTTTGTAAATCATGCGGATGTGGCCGGAGGTTCGACGCTTGGAAATATTTCTTCTGCTCAGTTCGATATCCCCGGTGTTGACATGGGAGCCGCGATCTGGGCGATGCACTCGGCTCGGGAGACGGCCGGAGTGTCGGATTATGTGGATTGCGTGAAAGTGTTCCGCAAATTCTACGAGAAATAATGCCACTTGGCTTTCACAATTTGGAAAGCAGGTAATTATTTGTTAAATTTGTAGGCTGAAAATGGGATTGCCATAAAAATAGCCATTTTCTGATTTGTTGAATCAAATAAAACAAATATAATAAAATGAAAGTAGATTACGTCAAAATCGATGATGTAAACGGCGAAATCACCGTTACACTCGAAGAGCAGGATTATGCTGACAAAGTAAAAAAACAGCTGAAAGAGATCGGTAAGAACCACGCCGAGCCCGGTTTCCGTCCCGGTAAAGTTCCCGCAGGTCTTATTCAGAAAAAATATGGCTCTGCCGTTAAATACGATATTATCAACAAAGAGGTTGGAAACGCAGTTTTCGATTATATCAAAGAAAACAAACTCCACGTGCTTGGTAACCCCGTTCCGCAGCAGGGTAACGATTTCGATATCGAGGCTAAGGATTTCACTCTTAAATTCAAGGTGGGTATCGCTCCTGAGTTTGAGACCAAAGTAAACAAAGACCTTAGTGTTCCTTACTATACAATCAAGGTGTCGGAGGATATGATCAACAAGCAGGATGAGCTTCTCACCCGTCGTTTCGGCAAACAGGAACCCGGTGAAGAGGTAGATGCAACCGCGCTTGTTAAGGGTGTGATCACAGAGCTCGACGAAAACGGCCAGCCCCAAGAGGGTGGTGTCGTAGTTGAGAACGCCATCGTAGCTCCGCAATATTTCAAGAGCGAGGAGCAGCGCAATCTCTTCCTCGGCAAAAAAGTAGGCGACGTAGTTAAGTTCAACCCTGCGGCTACTTGCGACAGCAATCCTACAGAGATGTCTTCAATGCTCAACATCGACAAGAGCGAGGTTGAGGCTCACAAGGGTGATTTCAATTTCGACATCAAGGAGATCATCGTTCTCAAACCCGCTGAGCACAATCAGGAATACTTCGATATGGTTTTCGGCGCAGACAAAGTCCACAACGAGGAGGAATATTTCGCAGAGCTTAAGAAAATCATCGAGGCAGGACTCTCCAACGATTCTGACTACCGCTTCACTATCGATGCGCGTAAAGCTATTCAGGACGCAATCGGCACACTTCAGCTCCCGGCTGAAATCCTTAAAGATTTCCTGAAGAATCAGAACGAGGCTCTCAACGATGAAAACATCGACGAGGAGTATACCCGCCTTATCCCCGAACTCGAATGGGAGCTTGAGAAAGAGGCTATCGCTTCTCAGCTCGATATCAAGATCGAGGAGGAGGATCTCCTGAACACCGCACGTCAGATCGCGCAGACCCAGTTCGCTCAGTATGGCATGAACAGTGTTCCGGCCGAAACTCTCGACCGCTATGCTTCTGACATCCTCAAAGATCAGAAGGCTCGCACCCAGATTTACAACCAGACTGTTGATAACAAGCTCTTCAACGGCATCCGCGCGAGCGTAACATTAGATAATAAAGAAGTGAACGTAGAGGAATTCAACGATCTCTTCCGCAACGCATAAACATTCCTTAATAGGAATTGGCACAATATTTGAATTTTCATATATCTGCATGGCAAAGAAGTCATGCAGATATATGTCATTTTAGAAAATATGAAAAACGATTTTAGAAACTACGCGGTGAATCACCTCGGCATGAGCTCGAACACGCTTGATTCATACGCCCGTCACATGGAAAAAACCGCCGGTGGCGTAATGATGCCCACCTCCGATTATATGAACCCTTACATCCTCGAAGAGCGTCAGCTTAACGTGACTCAGATGGATGTGTTCTCACGCCTTATGATGGACCGCATCATCTTCCTCGGCACTCAGGTGTCGGATCAGAGCGCCAATATCATCCAGGCTCAGCTTCTTTATCTTGACTCCGTAGATCCCGAGAAAGATATCGCTCTATATATCAACTCTCCCGGTGGATCTGTCTACGCAGGTCTCGGCATCTACGACACAATGCAGTATATCAGCTCAGACGTGTCTACAATCTGCACAGGTATGGCCGCTTCGATGGCTGCCGTGCTCCTCGTCGCCGGCGAACACGGCAAGCGTTATGCGCTTCCCCATTCCCGCGTCATGATCCATCAGCCGATGGGCGGCATCCAGGGTCAGGCATCGGATATCGAGATCACTGCCCGCGAAATCCTCAAGCTCAAAGAGGAGCTCTATAAGATAATCTCCGAACATTCCGGTCAGCCGTTTGCAAAGGTTGAGGCCGATTCAGACCGCGATTACTGGATGATTGCCAGCGAAGCCAAGGAATATGGCATGATCGACAAGGTACTTGTGAACCCCAGAAAAGAAGAAAAATAATAAAAATGGCTGGAAAGAGAAACGGATTGACATGCATGATGTGCGGAAACGTAGACTCATCTGTCACACCTGTGGTAAAGGTGCTCGACGGATTGAATCTCTGCACCGATTGCATTGCATTCATCGACCAAGCCCGCGACACGCAGCTTAAAGCAGCTTCTTCTAAGAAAACCTCAGCGAAGAAAACTAAAGAGATTCCTAAGCCCAAAGAGATACATGAGTTTCTTAACCAGTATATCATCGGTCAGGAAGAAGCAAAGAAATATCTGTCTGTAGCGGTCTATAACCATTACAAACGCATCAACTCGCAGGCTGATGAAGACGTAGATGTGGAGAAATCCAACATCATCCTCGTAGGGCCGACAGGTACAGGCAAGACTCTGCTTGCAAAGACTATCGCTAAATTGCTCGACGTACCTTTCACCATCGTAGACGCCACGGTTCTTACCGAGGCCGGATATGTAGGTGAGGATATCGAATCGCTCCTTACCCGTCTGCTCCAGACCTGTGATTACGATGTGGAGAAAGCTCAGCGCGGCATCGTCTTTATCGACGAGATAGATAAGATTGCCCGAAAGAGCGACAACCCGTCGATCACACGCGATGTCAGCGGCGAAGGTGTGCAGCAGGGTCTGCTGAAACTCCTTGAAGGCAGCACGGTGCTTGTTCCGCCAAACGGTGGCCGCAAGCACCCGGAGCAGAAGCTGATTCCAGTCGACACCAAGAACATCCTCTTTATCTGCGGAGGCGCATTCGACGGCATCGAGCGCAAGATCGCTTCGCGTCTCAACACTCATGTGGTCGGTTACGGTCACGACGAGAAATCAAAGAAGCAGCAGCGTGAAAACCTGATGAAATATGTAATGCCTCAGGATCTAAAGAGCTTCGGACTAATACCCGAAATCATCGGACGTCTGCCCGTGCTCACGAGCCTCGAACCCCTTGACAAGGCCGCACTGCTCCGTATTCTCACCGAACCGAAGAACGCCATCACTCGTCAGTACAAGAAACTTTTCGCAATGGATGGGGTAGAGCTCGAATTTACAGAGGATGCACTCAATCTCATAGCTGACAAGGCAATAGAGTATAAGTTGGGTGCCCGTGGCCTCCGTTCGATTGTAGAGACCATCATGGTCGACGCCATGTATGAGACACCATCGTCCGACGAAAAGAAATTAGTGATAGATGCGAAATACTGCGCCGACCAGCTTGAAAAAGCCCACTTCGAGCGCACTCAGCTCAAAGACTAATATCTCTCCGCTCATTCAAAGACTGATATCTCATAGAGTGGTCAAAGACTGCGACACACATTAGCTTATATAAAAATCCCACGAATGCAATCCGCATTCGTGGGATTTTATTTACAGCAATTTCATTATAGAGATTGTAGGGTCGCGGCATGCCGCGACCGCCTCAAACAGCTATCAAGCGTTTACGTTGCATTTGCAATCAAATATGCTAATAATAATAAAATAGTCCTGAATGAAACGGATCATCCAGGACTATTTTTATGATTGCTGCTCTTTGTTAGAAGAGGAAGTTGATGCCGAAGTTGAGTGCGGCGTTGGAGTTGAGGGGCACGAATTCTTTAGTGACTTTGCCGAGTGTGTGGTCCATGCCTAAGAAGAGGTTGAAACCGGTGACATGAAGGTTGAGCATCCAACCGAATCCTACGCCGTATGTGCCGGCCTCCATATTAACGTTTGCCGAAAACAACTTCACCGGTGCTACATTGGCCGATACTCGGAACTGTGTCCAGCTGTATGGACCGTTGATGCGGGTAGAGTTGACGAGACCGAAATGGAGTTTGCGGTAGTAGGGGAGTTCGTAGTCTACGCCAAAGTTTAGGGTTGCGCCCATGGCCTTGGTGTAGCTCTGGTTCTCCTGAATCTCTGTGAGCTGATAAAGCTTGCAGAGGTCATCTTTCAGGTTGTCTAACTCATTATCGAAAGAGTTGTCTGCATCGCCGTTTGCATTGAATGTGTAAGCATCGGTGGTGAATGTCTGCGTGCCGTCGGTAGATGCTTTCGATCCTTTGCTCCATGACATGAATCCGAGGTCGAGCACAGCCGCAGAGAAGCGGAAGTCGTTCCATTTATATTCGGCTCCGAGGTCCAGACCCATACCGAAACCGTTGAGTCCGAAGTTAAGGTCATCGGTGTTTACGCCGGAAACGTAGCGGCGCGGGGCACCGCCGTCGGGCCCTTTCGGAGTGTAAACGTCGGTTTCAAATTTGGTATTCATGGCCGACATATAGATTTCAGCCTTGGTCTTTGCCGACCATGCATCGGTGCCGAGTGCGAGTTCTGCCTCGTCAAGACGGATGTCGGCGTATGCCACGCCGAGATAAGCCTTGAGGGCTGCTCCGACGCGGAGACCGGGCACCTGGTTGATGTCGCGTGAGTGGTTGAGCGCGATTGTGGCGTAGGCCTGACCGCGACCGAACATATTGGTGATGTCGTATGTCTTATTTGTGATTCCTTCTTTGGCAAGCGAGAAGAATGTTTTCGGGATGGAAAGACCGATATTGCTATTTGCAGAAATAGTCACCGTGTTGTAACCGCCTAATGCCTTGAATCCAACGGAGAGGATGTTTAGTTTAAGATCCGCTCCGATTTTATTGCGGTTGCCAAATTTACTCATTGCATCGTCAACCGCAACATTGGGATTAGTGAAAAGGATGTTGTTTTCACCATTGGGGTTCTTGTAAAGTATGTCGGTGAGATGCAGCGAGCCGCGAACGGCTACATTGGGATTTCCGAGGATTGGGAATGAAACGAAGCCTTTGTCATTGCCGAACGCGGGGTTCATTTCGTAGCGGTAGGTATATTCGTCAAGAAAATAACCTGAATAAGAATTCTGAGCGCTTACTGATCCGGCAGTGAGGGCTAAAGATGATATTAATAGAATTTTATTTATCGATTTCATATTGTCTTAGTTCTTGAAGTTATTGATTGATTTTAATCAAAATCAACAGTGTAATAGCCGGAAACCGTGGCTTTCAGGTTTTTCAGTGTTATTGTCTGAGTGGGAGAAAGCGTTTCTTCCGAGCCCGGAGCGAGGTTGGCAGTGAATGTTATACCGTCGAGGTTATTGATTGGGCCCTGCATCTTGACAAGTATATGACTATCTTTTGCATTTGCGCTGATCGAGACATCGGCTTTGGCTGTGCTGATGATGTTGCCATTTTTGTCAATCGGATAGGCGGTGAGGGTTGCGTCAAGAGGAATTGTACTTGTCACATCCGCTTCAACCGACAGAAGCTCGATCGTGAGTTTGTCGAGATCTTCATCGCTCCATCCATCTTCAGTTTTGGAATAAATAATCTTCGAACCGTCTTTAAGCGCTATCGGCGCAATGAAATCGTAAGAACCTCTGATACCCGGAATCTTTTCGCCGAGTCTGAAATCGTTTACAGTCTGCAGCGGTAACCCGGGGTTGATGAGGTTGATCTCGATAGCCTCCGGGAGTCGGTTGCCGCTCAACAGATTGGAAAGTTCGCTGAATGGTATATGCTCAAGATTTGCGGCATATTCGGGCAGAGGCGATGTCATGGAGGGAGAGAGGAGGAAGTTGTAAGGGCCTGCGCTTGTCGGCTTGGTTGCGATTACCTTATTATTATCCGGAGCAAACGTGCGGTTGCCTGTGGAGCGGACTGCAGTAAATTCAATGCCGGTCTGATAATAGAGATTATAAATCGCAATAGGGTTGTTAAGATTCAGATAAATCTGCGGATTGGCAAGCTTGAGGTCAGATCCCTCCTGATTAAGGAAGTCGGGAACATCATTCAGAGTCACGGGGTCGATATTGAGTCCGTCGCCTGTAAGCGTATAGTCTACTGCACCCGAAATCGTCTGAGCAGTGAAGTTGCCGATAGATGTCTTTATAGAGAATGAGATGCTTGCATCGGGAGTGAAGCCTGCGGGAATACGCGAGGGGTCGATCTCGGCGCGCAGAATTCCGCTTGAGATATCAACCTTCCCGGTGAGAGTGAAAGCTCCGTCTTTAACCGTGGTGTCGGTTTTAGTGAAATCAATGCCGGCAAGTGCGATAGAGATCTCGACCTTATTGTCGTTGGTAGAGAGGTTAGTGATTGTAAGTTCACCCGTATTCGGATTGTAAGAATAGTTAGAGGGGAGATCTGCAAACTCCAGTCCTTTGAGCAGTGTGATATTAAGCTGAGGGAATGTGAAAGTTGCATAATCGGGCGTATTTATTGCCGTTAGGGTGATATTGACCGGAGCGGGGGTAGCTTTCAGATTATAAATTTCCTTTACGGCAGAGTCGATTCCTTCGCTCTTCACATTTATATCCTGTGGCGTAGAATTGTCGAAACCATAATCGAAAGATATGGGGGTCGCGGTAGCGTGAGCCTTGGAGGTTACCGGTGTGGTAAGGTGGAAGCTCGCGGTGGATGGCTGGATATCAGGAGTGATCACCGTGAATTGCGGGATATTGATATCTTGAGAATTGATCTCGCCATGTTCGGTCACCGCATAAAATTCCTGCCCCTCGATAGTAACGGTCTGAATCTTACTTGTCGGGTCGACATCAATGATATCGTTGAGGGTGATCGGGTCGATGTTTACGGGTAAAACAAGATTGTTGACGCGAATCTGGGTTGTCTTGTCGATATCCGACAGAGAGTAGTCCTCATCTACGCAACCGGTAAGCATCATCGGAATTGTAGCAATGATGCCGGTGTAGACAAAAAATCTTTTCATAATTAATAAATAATATATAGTATAGTTTAATGATAGATCTGGCAAATGGCAAATCTTGACTTACGTGGTAAATTTTAAAGCCCAAAATTAAAGAAAATTAATAAATTGTGAAAATAGAGCATAAAATATTTGCAAAAAATCTTGAATTTCAAAAAAAAATTTTAACTTTGTAGTAAAGATATACCATTTCCTATTGACTGTCATAGCTGAAAGGGGACCTGATATGTCTGAAACGATTTTGAGATAATTCTAATCACATCATCAATATGTCATCAAACCGAGACATTCATGCATCATTAAAATATCATTTCGGTTTTGACCGATTCAAAGGTGATCAGCAAGCGGTAATCGAGAGTCTGCTTGAAGGCAACGATGTTTTCGTACTCATGCCCACGGGCGGCGGCAAGTCATTATGCTATCAGTTGCCGGCTCTCATGCTTGAGGGTACGGCAGTGATTATCTCTCCTCTGATCGCTCTGATGAAGAATCAGGTGGATGCCATACGCCATTATGGCGACAACGACGGTGTGGCCCATTTCCTCAACTCATCGCTGTCGAAAAGCGGTGTCAACACTGTTAAGGAAGATGTAAGGTCAGGGAAAACCAAACTGCTTTATGTGGCCCCGGAGTCACTGACCAAAGAGGCCAATATAGATTTCTTAAGATCAGTAAAAATATCATTTTTCGCTATCGACGAGGCGCACTGCATCTCGGAGTGGGGACACGATTTCCGACCGGAATACCGCAAGATACGTCCTCTTATCGCCGCGATAGGTAAATATCCCGTAATCGCGCTTACGGCCACGGCTACGCCCAAAGTGCAGCTTGACATCCAGAAGAATCTTGACATCATGAATGCCAAAGTCTTCAAATCGAGCTTTAACCGTAAGAATCTCTATTACGAGGTGCGCCCGAAGACCAAAAACGTTGACCGCGATATAATAAAATATATAAAGAATCATCCCGGTCAATCGGGCATTATCTACTGCCTGAGCCGCAAACGGGTAGAGGAGCTTGCGGAAACACTCAAGATCAACAGTATTTCATCGTTGCCTTATCATGCGGGGATGGATGCGCAGACACGTTCGGAGAATCAGGATGCTTTTCTTGAGGAGAAAGTAGACGTGATCGTGGCCACAATTGCTTTCGGCATGGGTATTGACAAACCCGACGTAAGATTTGTGATACATTACGATATCCCGAAGAGTCTTGAAGGTTATTATCAGGAGACGGGGCGCGCCGGCCGAGACGGAGGCGAAGGCCACTGTATCACATTCTACAGCCACAAGGATCTGCAGAAACTCGACAAACTGATGCAGAGCAAGACCGCCACGGAGCAGGAGATAGGGCGCCAGTTGCTTAAAGAGACGGCAAGTTATGCCGAATCTTCCGTCTGCCGTAGAAAAATTCTTATGAATTATTTCGGTGAAGAATATAACGAAGAAAACTGCGGCAACTGCGACAACTGCCTGCATCCTAAAAAACAGATTGAGGCAGGCGATGCTCTTCTCGCCGTGTTGGAGGCGGTGAAAGATGTGAACCAGAATTATAAGCAGGAATATATAGTGAATCTTCTTATCGGCAGGAAAACAGATGAAATCCGATATAACGGTCACGACCAGTTGGAATCATTCGGATCACTTGCCGAAGAGGGAGAGAAGTTCGCCGGAAGTCTGGTTCGTCAGGGAGTCATCGGTGGCTATCTTATCCGCGATCTGGAGAATTACGGCAATGTGAAGCTTACTCCGAAAGGAGAGGAATTCATGATACATCCGGGATCATTCAAGATCGTGGAGGATGTGGACTATTCAGATATAACAGCCGACATATCATCGGGCGATTGTTGCGGAGCTGCCGATCCGGTGCTTTATTCCATGCTCAAGGACCTGAGGAAAAAAATAGCGCGACAGCGCGATCTTCCTCCCTACGTCATCTTTCAGGAGTCGTCGCTCGAGGCTATGGCAACTTTCTATCCATTGACCGAGCAGGATCTTGTAAACATTCCCGGTGTCGGAAAAGGTAAGGCCCACCGTTACGGCAAAGAATTTCTGGAACTTATCAACCTTCATGTCAAGGAGAACGATATAATCCGCCCGGAAGATATCCGGGTGAGGTCTATGCCAAAGGAGAATAACCGTAAAGTAGCGATAATCCAGGCAATTGACCGCAAGATTGATCTCGACGAAATGGCCGAGAGCAAAGGACTTGAATTTTCCGAACTTCTCGATCTGCTTGAAGCGATAGTTGAAGCCGGCACTAAAATAGACATCAACTATTATATAGAGGAAATTCTCGATGAAGATCAGGAAGAAGATATAATCGACTATCTGCGTGAGCAGGAGGATGACGATATCGAAACCGCGATACAGGATCTCGGAGATGAATATGACGAAGAAAGCATACGCCTTGTGCGTGTCAAATTCATTTCCGAAATGGGAAACTGACGGGCACAACACCCTTGCTCTTGAAATTCTTGAATCCGATTTGACCGCGATGACAATTTTTAAAATATATCATCGTTAGTAAAGATAGGGCGGAATAAAAATCCAGCCTGTATAATTTCACAATCTAACAGACAGTAAGTATCTCCTTAGATTGAGGAGGTATTCATAAAAATGTTTATGAATAAGAAATTTGTAATGGCATCCGGACTTGGTCTGGCTGCATTGGCTCTGATGGCCAAAGACCCTATCATTATGACGGTGAACGGGGTTGACGTTCCGAAATCTGAATTTGAATATCTTTACGGCAAAAACAGCCAGCAGCAGCTGAGCCAGCAGCCGATAGATGAATATGTAGAGATGTTCAAACTCTACAAGATGAAGGTGGAAGATGCTAAGGCTGCCGGAATCGACACTACAGCCGCGTTCCTTAAGGAGATCTCGCAATACAGACGTGACCTCGCTTCTCCCTATCTCGCCGACTCCGTGTATATGAATAAGCTTCTCGATGAGATGTATGACCGTTCGCTCGAGGAGGTAGAAGCCCGTCATATCATGCTTTTCAAAGGCCAGTCGGTCGCGGAGAATGCCAAGAAACGTGAGCGTATCGACAGCATCCGCGGAGCATTGCTCGCCGGAGCGGATTTCGCGGAGCTGGCAAAAAATCTGTCGGAAGACCGCGGCTCAAATGCCAACGGCGGAAGCATGGGTTATATCTCCGTGCAGCAATATCCATATTCCTTCGAGTTGGCAGCCTACAACACTCCCGAAGGTAAAATCTCGGAAGTGGTGGAGAGCCCTGTCGGCTATCACATCCTTCTCGGTGGCAAACATCGTCCGGCAAGCGGAAAGGTTCAGGCCGCTCATATATTGAAGATGGCTAACGATGGCAATCCTGAAACAGATCTCAAAGCAAAGGCCACTATCGACAGCATCTATAATATAGTCAAAGCTAACCCGGCCGAGTTCGCCGACATAGCGACTCGCCTTTCAGATGACAAAGGTTCGGCCCGTCAGGGTGGTATGTTACCTTACTTCGGAAGAGGTGAAATGGTGCAACCGTTTGATTCCCTAGCATTCGCCATGGAAGACAACACCATCAGCGAGCCGTTCAAAACCCGCTTCGGATGGCATATTATCAATAAGATAAGCAAGCGTCCGCATCCCTCTAAAGAGCAGATGAAACCGCATTTTATGCAGCGAATCACTTCTCCTCAGGATGAGAGATTCGAGCTTCTCCGCGACAACCAGACCAAGAGATTGGCTGCGACTCATAAAGCTAAAGTTAACGATAAGGCATTGGGTTCAATCCGGGAATATATCTCGACTAACGGACTTGATTCTGTCTTCTATCTTAACTACAGCGGTAAGGATGGCAATATTACTCTCTTCACAATCGACGGCAATGCCGTTCCGGTCAAAGATATTATCAAGGCATATCCGGATTTCAAACAGCCTGATGTCGCCGCGGCCCTTGATCTCTTCAACTCTCACTTCGATGCGTTCTACAACAGCAAGCTCGTTGATGCCGAGATCGACCGCCTGGAGCGCGAAGAACCGGATTACCGCAATCTCTATCATGAATATGTAGATGGCAGCCTCCTTTATGAAATCAGCGTCAAGAAGATTTGGGATAAGGCCGCTAAAGATACAGAGGGTCTCAAGCAATATTTCGCCGATCATCGCGAGAACTACCGCTGGAGCGAACCGCATGCGAAAGGATATCTGGTTCAGGCTGCCAACGATTCTATCGCCGATGAAATCCGCAAGCTTGCGGCAACCGCAGGTAGCGATTCGATCGTAAACAAAGTCCGCAAGGCATTCAGCGGCAAAGCTTCGATTGAGAAAGTGCTGGTGGAGAAAGGTGCCAACGCAATGGTTGATAATCTGCTCTTCAACGGACCGGAGACAAAACCTGCCAAAAAGGGTATGGAGAAATATTTCATGATCGAGCCGCGAGTGATTCACGAACCGGAAGAATATACAGATGTTCGCGGACTGGTAACGAGCGACTATCAGAATGAGTTCCAGAATGCTTGGGAAGAGGAGCTGAAAAAGAAATATCCCGTCAAGGTTAACCAAAAAGTGTTAAAAAGCGTAAAGAAATAAGATATAAAATATGAAGAAGCCGAGTCTTAAGCGACTCGGCTTTTTTTATTATGAGAAATTGCTTAAATTTGTAAGCTAATGGAAAAAAACGGAATCATAAAGTTAGGCTTGGGCGCTCTGATCATCGGAGCGGGCCTTGCCGGCTGCTCCAGGAAGGAAACTGCGGCGCCTGTCGACGATAAGGTTCTTCTTGAAGTGGGGGATTCCGCTTTGACCGTCAGGGATGTTGTCCGGTTGATACCGGCCGGTCTTACAGAAGAGGATAGTCTGGAGATGTTCAATAGCATCACCGAGCGATGGATTCGCTCCATGATGCTCAGCGACATTGCGCAGGAGAACGTGACGGAACTTGCCCGCATCAACCGCATGGCGGAGGATTACCGCAACAGTCTCATCATCGACCGCTATCTGCGTTCGAAGCAGGAAGAGACCGACGAAGTGAGCGATCAGAGCGTTAAGTCATATTATTCCGAACATGGCTCGGAGATGAAACTTGAAGCACCGATTGTCAAGGGTATCTATCTGAAAGTGTCAGACTCCGAAGAGAATATATCGGAAATTCGTAAGTGGATGAGCGCCGCGAAGCCGAAAGATATTGATAAAATCGAGAAAAACGGTCTGCGTCATGCATCCCAGTATGAATATTTTGAAGACAGATGGATAGACTGGAACGATGTGGCGGAGCAGATTCCGTATAGATTCTATGATGCCGATGCTTTCCTGAGATCGACCAAAGATTTTGAGACAAATTACGGCGGTTCGACATATCTGCTGCATATTTCCGAATATATCCCCTCTGGCGAAGTGATGCCATTCGATTTCGCCAAGGGTAAGATCAAGGAGATGCTTACGCGTGAGAAGAAGGGTGATTACCGGCAGAAACTGCTTAAATCGTTATATCGCAAAGGAATTCAGGAAGGAAAACTGAAGCCCGGACTTTATGATCCTCTGACGGGAACCGTATCGGATTTGAAAGAAAATAAGATTAAAAAAGACACTGATAAAGAATAATAACGACATAATATATGAAACGTAGAAAAATGGTTATATCCGCCACCGTGCTGACTGCATTGTGTGCGCTTGCAGCTCCCGTAAAGCGAAATGTGGTGGATGAAGTGGCGTGGATAGTAGGTGACGAACCGATCTATCGCTCCGAGATAGAAGAGATGTATACCCAGATGCGATCAGAGGGTCAGAATATTCCGGGCGATCCCTATTGCGTGATTCCGGAGAGAATGGCGGTGGAGAAACTCTATCTTCATCAGGCCAAACTTGACACCATTGAGGCTAATGAGGGGTGGGTGCAGAGCAATGTGGAGCAACGTCTTCAGTATTTTGTCAATAACCTCGGCTCAAAAGAAAAGGTAGAGGAATATTTCCATAAACCTTACGGACAGTTGCGTGAGTCGCTTGTGGATATGATCAGGAACAATTCCATCGTAGAGAATGTAAAGGGGAATATAACCAAGGATATCAAGGCTACACCCAACGATGTCAGGAAATACTTCTCATCGCTTCCGGAGGATTCGATCCCTTACGTCCCGATGCAGGTGGAGGCACAGATCGTATCGATCAAGCCTATCATCCCCGCTCAGGAGATCGAGGATGTGAAGGCCCGTCTTCGTGATTATGCGGATCGCGTGAACCGAGGAGAGGCGAAATTCTCTACTTTGGCTATCGCTTATAGTGAGGATCCGGGATCATCTATGCAGGGCGGCGAGATGGGTTATATGCCGAGAGCCGCTTTCGTGCCTGAGTTTGCGAATGTAGCGTTTAATCTCAACGATCCTAATAAGGTGTCGAGAATCGTGGAGACCGAGTTTGGTTATCACATCATCCAGCTTATCGATAAACGCGGCGATCAGGTGAATGTGCGTCATATTCTTCTTACTCCGAAAGTGAGCACAAAAGACCTTACGGAAGCTACAGTGCGACTTGATTCGCTTCGCAAAGAGATCGTGGCAGGTAAATATACATTCGAGGATGCCGCACGTTACGTCTCACAGGATAAAGCTACGAAAAATAACAAGGGTATCATGATGAACGAAAACACGCTGAGTTCCCGGTTTGAAATGGGTGAACTTCCTGCTGAAGTGGCACGCCGTATCGAGCTGCTGAAGCCGGGTGAAGTTTCGGAAGCATTTATCATGAAAGATCAGAAGAGCAACAAGGATATCGTGGCGATGGTGAAACTGACTAATCGTATCCCGGGTCATAAGGCAAACCTTTCCGAAGATTACAACATGATCAAGAAAATGTATGAGGCAAAACATGAAAATGATGTGCTTCGCGAATGGGTTGAGAAGAAGATTAAAGATACATACGTCAAAATTTCCGACGACTGGAAAAATTGCGAATTCGAATACGACGGTTGGATTAAGTAAAGTTCAGAGTGATATCTAAGACTCCCAGAATGATAGTGTTTCTCCTGATAGCCATAGCGCTGTCGGGAGGAATCTCTGTTATGAATTCTCAAAACGCGCAACAGAAAAAGAAGAAAGAGACTCAGGAGAGTTTCACGCGACCGAAGCCTACGCAGCCGATTAAGCCGACAATACCGTCGGTGAACCGTTATCAGGACGATAAGGTCTTTCTTGAGAATGCGGATTCATTGTTCCGTCCGGCTCTTGATACGGCTGAAGTGCAGATCGTGAAGGGGAGTGTAGTGTTTCGTCAGGGGGGGATGTGGATGTATTGCGATTCGGCATACTATTTCCCTAATAGAAACTCACTTGATGCTTTTGGAAATGTAGAGATGCGGCAGGGCGATACACTCTTTGTCTATGCCGACAAGCTTTTCTACAACGGAGCGTTGCGTCATGCGGTGCTTACTCACGGCCCTTCGCGTAATAATGTGACGCTCAAAGACCCGAAGGTGACTTTGACCACCGACAGCCTCGATTACGATATGAATGAGGAGTTGGGTTGGTACACCACTGGAGGCCGACTGGAAGATGACCTCAATGTGCTGACTTCAATCTACGGTCGTTATTCTCCGGCTACGAAAATAGCTGTGTTCGAGGATGATGTGGAGTTGGTGAATACGAAGGATGGTTTCAAGATGTATACCAACGAGTTGGAATATAACACCGACACTCATATCGCGGTCATCAATTCTGAAACAAGAATCGAAGGTGCCAATGATACGATCCTGACCACGGCCGGAAGATATAACACCCAGACGGACAACGCAGTGCTCACGGCTCGATCAACGATCCTGCATCGTGATAGCTCCATGAATGTGGTGACACTCGAAGGGGATTCGATCATCTATGACAAGGCATCCCGCATCAGCAGGGCGTATATGTTCCGGGATGCGCTGAAGAATCCTCAGCCGATGGTGCTTAACGATACAGCCAATAAGATGACACTGATAGGTGGCTATGGTGAATATGATGATTCTTTGCGACGGGCTTACTCTACGGAGTATCCGCTGCTTATCGAATATTCGCAGGCAGACACATTATTTCTGCGGGCTGATACAATCATGACCTTGATAAGGGTGGAATATGTCTGGCCCGACAGCCTTGCCCATGAATGGTCGTCAGAGACTCGTGAACGGCTGAAAGGATACACCTCATTGGCTGATATGGGTAAAGATATTCATATCACTCTCGAAACTGTTCCCGAGGGTTATCGCGAGCCGGGGAAAGGGGGTAAGCCTGTAGGATTCGAGGTAAAGCCAAAGAGTAGCACACCGAAACCCGTGGCGCCGGATATTCCTGCGGATCCCTCTGAAGAAGTAGAGTTGGAGGAGGAATCGCATGACAATGATTCGTTAGCGAAAAAGACAGATATAGCGAAACTTGATAAAGATTCGATTTCAGAAGTGAAAGTTGACACAACACCCAAGCCTCGTCTTGATAAGTTGGGTCGAGATTCAACGTTTCTGATTCCGAAAGATTTCCATATTGCAAAGGCTATCGGAAGAGCCCGCTTCTTCCGTCAGGATCTTCAGGGAGTGGCCGACACAATCATCTATCAGGAATATGACTCGATGCTGTATCTTATCCGCAAACCGATAGTATGGAATGAAGACAAGCAGATCTATGGCGAACAGATAGACGTTCATTTCAACGATTCGACGGTTGACAAGGCAGTAATGCCAAGAAATGGATTCATGGCCGAAAGCATCGGTGAGGATTTCTATAATCAACTTGCCGGAAAGAAGATGGTGGCCTATTTTGAAAACTCCGAACTGACGCGCCTTGAGGTAGAAGGAAATGTGGAGACAATATTTCTGCCGCAGGAGAATGATTCTACCTACAATAAACTTGTGAACGTGGAGAGTTCATACCTGACGATGGATATGAAAGACCGCGTGCTCAGCAAATTGAAGTTCTGGCCTGAAACCACCGGCACGATGACACCTCTTTTCCTTGTTAAGAAATCGCAGATGTATCTTAACGGATTCCGCTGGTATGACGCTTTGCGTCCGCGCCGTGAATGGTATGGCGACCGCTGGAGATGGATTGACGATCTCGGAGAGGTGCCCGAACTACTCGATGAATATTTCAAGGATACTTCCAAAGCATCGAAGATGTCGCCTGCGATTCAATAAATGATTTTGCCGACCGGGATAATTCCCAAACTTAATGATGAAAGACATAAAATGACCGATATAATTAGATTATTGCCTGATTCTGTGGCTAACCAGATAGCAGCCGGCGAAGTGATACAGCGTCCTTCTTCGGCCATAAAGGAGCTTGTGGAAAATGCTGTGGATGCCGGAGCCACTGATGTGAAGATTGTGGTGAAAGATTCAGGGAAGACTATGATTCAGGTAATCGACAACGGATGCGGAATGTCGGAGACAGATGCACGCATGGCGTTCGAGCGTCATGCCACCTCCAAGATCCGTAGTGCCGATGATCTTTTTACGCTCTGCACGATGGGATTCCGAGGAGAGGCTCTCCCTTCGATATGTGCGATCTCGGAGGTGGATATCCGCACCCGCCGCGCCGAGGATAGTCTGGGTACACATCTGATCATCGCCGGAAGCAAAGTCGAGCTCCAGGAGCCGTGCGTGTGCGATAAGGGTACGGTGATAACGGTCAAGAAACTATTTTTCAATGTTCCGGCCCGACGAAAATTCCTTAAGAGCGACAGTTGGGAGTTGACAAGCATCATCCATGAGTTCGAGAGAATGGCATTGGTTAACAATAATGTCAGGATGTCGCTTGATACCGGTAAGAAAGTGATCGATCTGCGCGCGGGCTCGTTCAAGCAGAGGATCGTGGATATGTGGAAACAGAATCTCGACAGCCAGATTCTTCCGATTAATGTCGACACAGCTTTGGTGAAGATCGAGGGTTTTGTGTCAAGACCTGAATTTGCACGCCGCCGCAATCCGTTGCAATTCCTCATTGCCAACGGTCGCAATATGCGTCACGCATATTTCCATAAAGCAATACTCGGTTGCTACGAATCGCTGATCGCTCCTGATACGCAGCCGTGTTATTTCATAAAATTTACCGTTGACCCCAAGACGGTGGATGTGAATCGTAGCCCGACAAAAGATGATATAAAATTTGAATACGAGCAGCAGATCTGGCCCATTCTTCAGGCTTCGATCAAGGCGGCATTAGGTAAGTTTTCGGCAGTGCCGTCGATTGATTTTACGTCGGATGCTATCCCGGTGCGACCTCTAAAAGCCGGCGAACTGCCTAAAGAGCCGGTGATCGAAGGCGCGAAGAGTTATAATCCGTTTAAATCGGAATATGACCGCAAACCCTCCACATCCAACTGGGAGGCTCTGTATGAGAATTTCAAGAAAGGGGATGGTCAGAGTTTCGGGCAGCTGGCAGCTTCACACGCTAAATCGGTATCTATGTATGAGCACATTCCTGAGCCTGAGGATATTCATGAACAGGAAGAATCCGAAATTGAATCGACCTTGTTTAAAAAGGAAGAGAAGGGAGATGTAGCTCCGATCTGTATGCAGTATGCCGGAAAATATATCCTCACATCCTCTCGCAACGGCCTGCTGATCATAGACCAGCATCGCGCTCATGTCAGGATACTTTATGAAGAGTATATGCGCAGGGTTGAGAAGATGGAGGTAGTGTCGCAAAGCGTGATGTTTCCCGAATCAATCCAGCTCGACGAAGTGCAACGGGCTGCATTGGAAGAGATTGAAGATGATCTGAAACGTCTCGGATTTTCACTTGAATACGAATCGGAAGATACATGGCTCCTCACCGCATTGCCGGCAATGCTGAAAAAGGGGAGCGGGAAAGATGTAGTGCTTCGTGTGCTTGATTCAGTCACCGAAGATTCCGCAAACTATGGCAAAGATCATAAAAGCAACATCTCGATAGCCGGAAAAGTCGCTTTGATGATGGCCCGTGCGTCGGCAATTCATCGAGGCGACAAGCTCTCCACCACCGAGATGGAGCATATATGCGCTCAGCTGTTCGCACTCAGCGACCCGGCCCTGACCCCCAACGGCAACCGTATCTTCTACCTCCTTGCTCCCACCCACCTCGACTCCCTCTTCCAATAAACTTAAACATTGACAGATACATTTTAATGGAACAATTATTAAATGATAATACATTAACTAATCGTATATGTAGAGGATTGCTACAAGTAAAAATGATTAAAGAAGGTAAATTACCGAGAAAATCAATAGATGAAATATTAGAGAATATCAATAAGGTTAGGGAAAATGATGGGAAATAATGGTGTTATTGAAGCCTTAAATAGAGGGGATTACTATAATAAGCAATTAATTGACATTGTGAGATGAGGACAGATTGGGGCTATTGCGTGTCACATTGCCAAGAAGTTAAGTATTACTCCCTTGCAAGCTCTAAAGGATTTCTACAGAAGTAAAACTTGTCAGAAATTTCATAACAGGGCAACCGGCATTTATCTATATAGCGATTTATATATCGCTGACTCCTATCTTGAAGAAATAGGGATGCTCCCATAAGTGAAAAATAGGGCTGATTCTCGTGTCGGGATTCAGCCCAATTTTTTTTTAATGTAATTGTAACTCTTAGGACGGTTCCAATTACATACCTTTGTTTATGTAGAAAAAACTGCCTTATCTAAGCGTCTAATCAAAAATAATTTGTTAACTTTGCCAAACTTATGTGGAAGAGAAATTCCACAAGGTTAGAAAAGTGTCAAGCTTTCTTTCTCAGACAAACGAATCGCCAATTCAACAAAGGACTGAGACAGAGTGAGATTAGACGCTCTTTCTGTGTTGTCGTATATGCTACTGCGACATTTTAGTCGCATACCTGTATACACAATTCAGAGGGGCAGTTTATTCTACCCTCAAATATCATTCAGTCCGTGGCTTTGGCGAGCCTGTTTGTCTATGATAGAGGTAAGATGAATTCCCCTCTTTTCTTATATCCATACTATCGCCAAATTAGGGAATCAGGAGGCATAATATTTAGACTGATATAAATGAATTTCCCTTACCTATTAAACCAGACAAGTAATAAAAAATTGAATTTATTTGTCGGAATAAGTCTAATTTTAGCTTTTGTAATCCGGTTTACATATACATCACTATTATATTATTCAGAGTCTAATCTATATCACACTTTTGAATATAGTGAATTCTTGATTAATTTCCAGGGGGGATTTGTAAGAAGAGGTCTATTGGGTGAAATATTATATCAGTTGTATTTACTCTTCAATTATCCACTTATTCCTCTTCTGACGATTATTAGTTATATAGCTTTCTTTGCTGTCCTAATATTTTTCTTTTATAAATTTTATAGGCATAAATACTGTTGGTGGATATTGTTATCTCCTTTATTTTTAGGATTTACAACTTATATAGTAAGGAAAGATTATATTCTCTATTGTATATTAATAGGATGCTTATATTTACTTCGTTTTTCAAATACTAGGGTTTTGAAGCGTCTATATGCGTGTTTGCTGTTAATTTTGGGGCTTTATTTGCATGAAGCATTTATATTTTGGGGTTTTCCAATTTATGCTGTAATTTTATTATCAAAGAATCATAAACAACTATTAAACTGGATATTAGCATGTGTTCCCCTTGTAATTTTTGCATTACTATCCATTTTCAAAGGTAATACTGAAATTGCTCATGGAATTGTTGATTCGTGGAATTCAGTAATTCCTGAAAAACCATTAAGCTATGCATTAAAAAATAGTATAGGTGCTTTAGGTTGGGAGACAAAAGATACTTTTTTAACTCATTTGAAATACAATATTAATATTTCAGGGGGTGGATATGGAATAATATTACTTCCGTTATATTTACTTGCCGGTTATTATATGTTTACCAATTTCTTATATGTCTTCAATAAGCAATCCATTGAAGATAAGAATGCAAGTAAATTAGCTATTTCTCTTGTGTATTCATTAATAATTGTATGTATGATTCCGATGTTTACGGTTCTTAGTTGTGATACCGGACGTAATTTCCAGTATCTTTCTGTTGTAGCTTTTGCTACATTCTTAATTATTCCTCAAGAGCTTATAATATCAGCATTCCCTAATTGGTATAGAAGAACAATTATTAAATTTAATGATATGATATTTAAATTGCTTCCACCCAATAAGGGTCTAATGATAATAATGCTATTATTCATAGGTATGAGCTCAGCATATTTTTCATTAGAATCGTGTTGGATTCATAGTGTTATAGGAACTATTAGCAAAGTAGCATTAAGTATCATAATATAACTTTTGATATGATTAGATCAATAATTTCCTTGATGCGTCCGCATCAATGGGTTAAGAATACTTTTGTGTTTTTGCCTCTGTTTTTTGGAGGCCAGTTGCTTGACGCATTATGTTGGCGGGAAGCTATTTTGACATTTATAGCTTTCTCATTTATAGCCAGTGCCGTTTATTGTCTTAATGATTTACGTGATTTGGAAGCCGATCGATTGCATCCAAAGAAATGTAAGCGGCCAATAGCTTCCGGCAAGATAAGACCGGTCAATGCTGTGATACTTATGATAGTCCTGGTGTTATCAAGTCTGGCTATAAGTTATTTTACGCATGGATCATCTAACGTTAAGGTCTCACTTATTCTTTTGTTTTATTTCTGTTTAAACATATTATATTGTATTAAACTCAAACAATATGCCATAATAGACGTTTTCATCGTTTCTTTCGGTTTTGTACTACGTCTATTGGCCGGAGGGGTAGCATGTAGTATATGGCTTTCACCGTGGATTGTGCTTATGACATTCCTTATAGCACTTTTCCTTGCATTTGCCAAAAGACGAGATGACGTTGTATTGTATGAAAATAATCGGATAAAAGTTCGTAAGAATGTAATACGATACAACTTGTCGTTTATGAATCAAACATTAGGACTTATCGGAGCGATAACTATCGTTTGCTATATCATGTATAGTGTTTCTCCTGAAGTAGAACTGCGTTTTGATAATAGATATGTATATGTTACCTCTGTTTTTGTATTAGCGGCCATTTTGCGTTATTTGCAGGTATCAATAGTTGATCAACGAAGCGGAAGTCCTACAAAAGTATTGCTTCGTGACCGATTTATTCAGATGTGTCTGCTTCTATGGTTTGCTTCATTCGTAATTATATTATATTTATGAAGATTGCTTTTTTTGATTTTGACGGTACCTTAACGCGTCACGATACTTTTATTAGATTTGCTAAATTCAGTGTGGGTAAAATGGCATTTTATAAAGCATTAATAAAATCAATACCTGTGATTTGCCTATGGAAACTTGGTTTAAAGAGTAATTCCGATGCAAAGCAAACGCTATTCTCTCACCTATATAAGGGAATGGATTATGGTTGGTTCAAAAAACTTGGTTATGCTTTCGCTCCAATGATTGACAATGATTCAAGACCAGAAATAATAGAGATTTTGAAACAGCATCAAAGAGATGGTCGTAAAATAATTATTGTCTCGGCAAGTATAGCCGATTGGATCAAACCCTGGGCTGAGAGTTATGGGATCGAGTGTGTCATCGGTACTGAAGTTGAGAAAGATAAACATGGCCGGATTACGGGTCGATTTAAAACTAAAAATTGTCATGGCGCAGAGAAGGTATCAAGAATAAGAGAGCTATATCCAGAAATAGACACTTTTGAAACTTGGGCCTATGGTGATTCATCTGGCGACGATGCCATGCTATCCATTGTTAATCATCCTAATAGAGTTTAATTTATAATTCATTATTTAATCTTTCATCAAGATGCATCATGATAACTTCTCCCTCTCTATTTTACAAAACCATGATTATCAATTAGATATATATAGGGCCTTAATGATGATATATGTGCCGTGTATAATACATGTCATTTATTGGCTTGGGAAAGGACACCCCTATATTAATTCATTATTATTGTTTGAGATGCCAGTGATTTTCTATATTTCCGGGGCTACTATGTATATTACAGGTAAAAAACGAGATCTTAAGGATACTGTGATAAACAGGACAAAACGTTTACTGTTACCATATATATTCTTTATTTTCGGTTGTTTTGTTTTTATTATTGCTTGGGCATTAATTAGCAGGACAGATGTGGAATATAAATCGATATCAATTATAAAGATTTTAACTGCTCAAGATGGGTCTATGCCTGTTCTATATATGTGGCATCTATGGTTTGTAGTACCGTATTTGATTGTTTCATGCTCTTTTCCTATTCAGCAGAGATGGGCTGACAAGATAAATCGTTGGGTATATATGTTGGTATTGCTGGCTTTGTGTCTTATAGGGCCGATTCTGACATATCTCCATCCAGTTTATTTGAAACCAATAAGAGAAGCTTTATTTTACAATTTCTTCTTTATAGCAGGTTATTTATTTTATAAGAAGCTAACCTTTAAAAGCTTGATTACATTAACTATAGTATCTGGAGTAATAGTAGGATCGAATATATGGCATGAATGGAATACGACTGGTGGATTTAGTATGCAGGCTCATAAGTTTCCACCTGATTTTTTATTTATAGCATTTGGAATTTTTGCGATAAGTGTTTTGGGGTTATTATTTAGCAATTTTACAATACCTAATAATAGAATTTTCAACCATTGGAATAAGTATGGTTATTCTATATATCTCTGGCAGAATTTCAGTTTTATAATTTATGGTTTAATTTATAAATATAGTGGACTTCAAATACTAAGTAATCATCCTTTAGCAGATTTTTTGGTTGCATCGTTAGGTATTTTCATAATTTCATCTTTGACCTCATTGGCTATAGTTCCATTAGAGAAAGTATTTATTGGCTTGCTTTCTAATCACAAATAGAAAAAGAAGTAGTGTATTAAATTCGGGTAGATATTATGTAATTTTTTAGGAAGGGTGTGCGTCTATATGAGTAAATGATTATTTAAATTGTGATGAAACACCAATCTGACAGTGAAATGAAGATGTCGGACTTCGAGCAATTAGTGAAGGAGTATAAGAGCACGATATATTCCGTTTGCTATATGTTCACAGAGACGAAGCCGGAGGCTGACGATCTTTTTCAGGAGGTATTGACTCGTCTGTGGCTCGGTCGGGAGTCGTTCCGCGGTGATGCCAACCTGAAATCGTGGGTGTATCGCGTCAGCATGAACACCTGCATCTCCTATAAACGCAAGAAACGCATCAAGACAGTAGGGCTGGAGTTCTCTGCCGATACAGCTGTACCCGACAGTCCTGCCGGTCGTCAGGCGCATATGCTTCATGACCGTATCACCAAACTCGAGCCGTTCGACCGCGCAATAGTGATGCTTTGGCTCGAAGATCTCTCTTACGATGAGATTGCCGCCATTGTCGGTATCACAGCGAAAGCTGTCGGCGTGCGTCTGGTGAGAATCAAAGAAAAACTCAAATCACTCTAATTTACTGTTAATATGGATCAACTCGATATACTTAAGGAAGAGATGGCTGCCCTGAAGCGTAATCTCGATAAGGAGCAGATCATTAATGATAAACTGATGCGGACGGTGATGAAGCAACGCGCCTCTTGGCTTAATACACTTGTGAAAGCGGAATTTATTACCTTGCCCTTTATATGGTTAATATTGGCTGCCTTTTCCGTCGGGCTTCATGTTTCGCTGTGGTATGCTAATATATTTATAATCCTCGCAGTGGTGGATGCGGCCTTTGATTGCCGAACTCTAAGGATTCCGCCGAAGATTTTCAGCACTTACTCAATGACAGAGATGCGCCAATTCCTTATCAAGCAAAAGCGGGAACGCGCCATTCAGACATGGGTGTCTGCGCCCCTTGCGATTATATGGATTTTGCTGTTCACAAATGCGATGAAAGTCGGAGAGCTCGGAGCATTCGGGTTGCATATCGGATTGATAGGAGGTATAATTGGGGTGATAATCGCTATCCCGGTAATTATAATCATCTACAAGAAAGCGCAAAACACAAACGACTCAATAATCAACGATACCGAAGAATAAATAGCCCCGAAGGGGCGTATTAATCGTAACCCCACACCGATATTCGTTCACTACGTTCACTTATATCGATATGGGGTTATTAATAATTCGCCCTTTTCAGGGCTTTGATTATAAGCTGTATCAATAAGTGATACGCGGTTCGAGTTCTTTAGCCTGCTCCACCATCTTCGCGATTTCAGACTCGGCGGGAACACGGTTGCAAAGGTTCTTGGCTTCGTTAACCTCTACGAGTTTCGCATGGAGATTGGCCGGAACGCGGTGACGCAATTCCTTAACTGTGTCCACTCCCGATGCTTCGAGAAGTTCTGCGAACTGCCCGGCGATTCCCTTGATGCGGAAGAGATCGGCATGGTTAGCCCATTTGAGGATAAGTTTCTCGGAAATGCCGGTTTCCTCTGCAAGTTTCTCGCGTCCTTTCTTTGTGGCCCCCTTTTCAAGCAGGTCTTCTGTAGTCTTCACTCCGCAGGATTCAAGTTTGTCTGCATATACGCTGCCGATTCCTTCGATTTCATCAATTTTGTATGCCATAGTATTAAATATTAGTCATACCCCGGGTTTTTCCAATATTAGATTAGAGGTATAACTGATTAACAACCAATTTTATCAGGTAGTTCACCGGCATACTGACTTTATGTCAATCAACGTTCAGGTATCTTAATTCGCCAGTATAGCTGTCCATGATGAAGCCCTGCACATTCACACCCTCCGGCGGCATCAGCGGATGGTTGCGCACGAGGTCTACGGTCTCGCGGATTGCAGCATCGGTGTCCTCGAAACCGTGCAGCCACTCGTTGAGGTTAATGCCGCAATGCTTCATCAGGTTTATGTGTTCTTCGCTCACACCGCGCTCTTTCATTACATGAAGCATTTCGTTGGCATCCATGCCCTGCACCCCGCAACTTGTATGACCGATTACCATGATTTCATTAACGCCCAATTCGTAGACAGCTATCAGAATGGAGCGCATCGTGGAGTCGAACGGATTGACGATTGTTCCGCCTGCATTCTTGATAATCTTGACATCACCGTTGCGGAAGCCCAACGCGGCCGGGAGAAGTTCGATAAGGCGAGTATCCATGCACGTTACTATCGCTATCTTCTTGTCGGGATATTTACTTGTGGCAAAGCGCTCATACTCCTTATTCTCAACAAATTTTCTGTTGAATTCTTTAATCTCGTTAATCATGACAGAATAGAATTGATTTTGCTTATAAAACGCAAAAACTCCCCAACTATTTTCCGGTGCTTATATTTGATATGGAGTAAAGCAATATGAGATGTGGATTATTCATGAAGATGATAATTGTGTAAATTCTTAAAATTTCATATATTTGCGTAGAATATATAAGTTATGAAACGATTTAGAAATCTAATACTGGTTATGATGGGGGCGATGTCAGCGATAAACGGCGATGCGGCGACAAGACTTGATTCGGTTTATGCTAAGATAAAAGATGGTTTCGCAGAACTGCGTAAGGAGGTGGTGCGTGAGCCTGCCGGCTTTATAAAGTATCCCTATCTTATTCCTGCCGGATTTTATTCTCAGCTTTGGGATTGGGATGCCTTCTTTATGGCTAACCATTTCATCTCCAAAGGGGAGCCCGGATATATGAAAAACTGGGTGCTTACATTCTCGCAGGGGATAGACGATGATGGTTATGTGGCCGGATGCATGACTAAAGATGGCCCCCGTAATGTCTATAGCGGACGGTTTGCCATGAAACCGTTTCTTTCGCAGGGTGCTTATCATTACAGTAATGCTACGGGCAAATGGGAGTGGTTACGACCGTTGTACGATAACCTGAAGAAGGTTATCGATTATCGAAAACAGACGCAGTGCGACTCAATTTCGGGCCTTTATTACTGGGAAATTGCAATGCAAAGCGGGGCCGACAACAATCCTGCCCTCAACTATTTCAAGGACGATACGCGCTCATTTATCTCAACGGATGCCACCGCTTTCCAATACGGAGAACTGTTGGCCCAGGCCTCCATCGCCGAGCATTTAGGTTATCATGAAGATGCAAAGGCTTATAAAGCGGAGGCTGCTGCACTAAAGAAAGGTCTTAACGAAATCTGCTGGAACGAAGAGGACCAGTGTTATTACAATGTAGACCGCGAGACGCGCGATCAATACCGACGGATAGGGTATTCATCTTTTGTGCCGTTAATGTATCGAATGGCACCTGAAGAAAAGGGAAGAGCTATGATCATGCGTTATATGCTGTCTCCCGATCACATGAAATCTCCCTACGGCTTCCGAAGCCTTTCAAAGAGTGATCCGGATTATAACAACAAAAATATAATCGTGCCATTCTCCAACTGGCAGGGGCCTGTATGGGGCATCTGCAGTTTCATCTATTCTATAGGCCTCCACAATTATGGTTTTGACGATGAGGTGAGATGGCTTGCGGAGACAGTGGGGGGATTGATGGCAAAAGATCTCGATGATTACGGCACCATGCACGAAACATACCATGCCGAGACCGGCGAACCTCTTGCACCCTCCAACTTCAAATACCGAACGGCCGACGGTCTCATTCAAGGTTTCGTAAGCTGGAACCTCTGTATGGAAAACATCCTCGAAGGCCTCCTCCACAACCGCTGGCTCCTCCTCTCTCTCCCCGGCATGTAATACTGACAATTAATAATTATTGGCCCATAGGTATAAAAACGGTGCATGAAGGGTAGTGGTTAGACTACTTTATCATGCACCGGTCTATTTTAATAACTTTGTTATATTCAATAGGGTCAGAAGGTGAATTTTTCGAGGGTGAGGTTACCGCATTTTTCAAGTTCAGGCACAAGACGTTTGAAATGTTCTGATTCGCTGTGCGCCTTCAGGCATTCCTCATCCTGCCATGTCTCTACAATCTCGATATGATTGTCGGAGGTAAGGCTGCCGAATGCTTCATAGCTGATGCACCCTTTATCATGTAATGAAAGTTCCACCAATTCCACTGCTGTCTCTACCGCTTTCTGCTTGAGAGAACTATCGGATATTTCAAGAAAACAATTTAATCTGATCATAATTCTAAGTTTTAAATAATTAAAGTTTAAACGAGATAACCCGATTCAATGCACAATCGTCATGAATCGGGTTATCTTCAGTATGATTTATTTATATTTATTTTACTTCCTCGAAGTCGACATCGGTGATGTCTTTTTCGTCTTCGTGCTTGGGTGCTTCAGCTCCGGGCTGTGCGCCTGCGCTGGCTGCCTGCTGGGCATTGTAGATATCCTGCGATGCAGCCTGGAATGCGTCGGTCACTGCCTTAACGGCTGAATCAACGTCCTCTACGAGCTGGTTCTTGTGAACTTCTTTCAGTCTCTCGAGAGCTGATTCGATTGCGGCTTTCTTATCGGCCGGAATCTTATCGCCGAGCTCGTTAAGCTGTTTCTCGGTCTGGAAGATCACTGAGTCAGCGTGGTTGAGTTTGTCTACACGCTCTTTGGCTTTCTTATCTGCGTCTTCGTTGGCTTTAGCCTCGTCGCGCATACGCTGAATCTCTGCGTCGCTAAGACCGCTTGATGCCTCGATGCGGATTGACTGCTCTTTGCCGGTAGCTTTATCCTTAGCTGTTACGTTGAGGATACCGTTGGCATCAACCTCGAATGTAACCTCGATCTGCGGAACACCACGCGGTGCGGGTGCGATACCGCCAAGGTTGAACTCACCGAGGAGTTTGTCGTCGGCTGCCATCGGACGCTCACCCTGAAGAACACGGATGGTTACCTCAGGCTGGTTGTCGGCTGCAGTTGAGAACACCTCGCTCTTGCGGGTCGGGATTGTGGTGTTGGCATCGATAAGTTTTGTCATCACGCCACCCATAGTCTCAATACCGATTGACAGAGGAACAACGTCGAGAAGAAGCACATCCTTAACATCGCCGCTAAGCACGCCACCTTGGATTGCCGCACCGATTGCTACGACCTCATCGGGGTTGACACCCTTGTTGGGCTCTTTACCGAATATTTCTTTAACCTTGGTCTGGATGGCCGGTATACGGGTTGAACCACCTACGAGGATTACTTCGTCGATCTCTGATGCAGAAAGACCTGCATCCTGAAGAGCCTTCATACACGGAGCTTTGACTGCGTCGATAAGTTTCTCTGCAAGCTGCTCGAACTTAGCACGTGTAAGAGTCTTAACGAGGTGCTTAGGACCTGTAGCTGTAGCTGTGATATAGGGGAGGTTGATCTCAGTAGTAGTAGAGCTTGAAAGCTCGATCTTAGCTTTCTCAGCTGCCTCTTTCAGACGCTGCATAGCCATCGGGTCCTGACGGAGGTCAACACCTTCCTCTTTCTTGAATTCATCTGCAAGCCAGTCGATGATTACGTTATCGAAGTCATCACCACCGAGGTGAGTATCACCGTTGGTAGATTTAACCTCAAACACGCCGTCGCCAAGCTCAAGGATAGAGATATCGAATGTACCGCCACCGAGGTCGAACACTGCGATCTTCTGCTCCTTGGTTGATTTGTCGAGACCGTAAGCAAGCGCTGCTGCTGTAGGCTCGTTGATGATACGCATTACCTTAAGGCCTGCGATCTCACCGGCATCCTTGGTGGCCTGACGCTGAGAATCGTCGAAGTATGCAGGAACTGTGATGATAGCCTCTGTTACAGGCTGGCCGAGATAATCTTCAGCAGTCTTCTTCATCTTCTGAAGAATCATAGCTGAGATCTCCTGCGGAGTGTAGTCACGGCCGTCGATGTCAACCTTCGGCATATCGTTCTGGCAAACTACCTTGTAAGGTACGCGCTTGATTTCATCGGTGACCTGATCGCACTTCTCACCCATGAAACGTTTGATTGAGTATATTGTGCGGGTAGGATTGGTCACGGCCTGACGTTTTGCGGGATCTCCCACTTTTCTTTCGCCGCCGTCAACGAATGCTACCACTGAAGGTGTAGTGTTACGACCTTCATTGTTAGGAATTACAACAGGATCTTTACCTTCAAGAACTGCAACGCAGCTGTTGGTTGTACCTAAGTCAATACCAATAATTTTTCCCATGATTTTATAAGTTTTATTTTGTTATTATTCTAATTTCTATCGTTCGTTAGTGGAACGCCGGCCGAAAACTCAGTTGCTTGGGACGAGCTTCGTTTTCAACTTCGTTCAATATATAAACAAATGATGTGCTAAAAATTTCGGTCGGGAATGTAAAAAAAAGTTTATATTGCATAAAATGTTAGTTTAGTGTAACTTAAAATTATTTAAAATAAAGAAAACAGAAACGTGGCTTCTTGGCAAACAAACAGAGACGCATTGCCAAAATTGACAAAACCCCGCACTTTCCCATACTTCCTTACCTTTTTCGATCATGTAGGTTTTCAGAAAATCATGGCATAGCATGGCTTGCAACTAATGATAAACCGCAGGCGTATGCGTTGCGTGGTAACTTAAATTTTTTATTGATTTACATGATTCTTGCGGAAAAATAATAAAAAATTATTATGGTTATGTAAATTTTTGTTAACTTTGTAGCCTGATTTCATTTTATTTATTATGAAAGCAGGCACATCTCCGCCTGATGTTGTCAGTTTCGCAATTAATTCATTTTGAGTGTGCTGAGAGCGGCGGTAGATGAGATGTGTCGATCTATAAATCTGTATATGAAACTTTTGCAAGAAAAATTAGCGGTTTATGACGCTCCTCAGAAAGCTAAGGCCGCAGGCGTTTATCCCTATTTTCGTGAAATCTCGAGCGAGCAGAACACGGAGGTAGAAATGCACGGCAAGAAAGTGCTGATGTTTGGTTCAAACAGCTACATGGGTCTTACGAATCACCCTAAAGTGATCGAGGCCGCTGTAGAAGCTACCAAGAAATATGGTACCGGTATGGCAGGCTCACCTTTCTTGAACGGTACTCTTGATATTCACAAACGCTTTGAAGAAAAAATTGCTGATTATATCGGTAAGGAGGATGCAATGCTTTACTCCACCGGTTTCGGTGTAAATTTGGGAGTTGTGTCGACACTCACAGGTCGTGAAGACTATGTGATTCTTGATGAGCAGGATCACGCGTCTATCATTGAGGGTCGCCGCCTTTCTTTCTCAAATTATCTCAAATATCGTCACAACGATATGGCTTCTCTTGAGGCTCAGCTGAAAAAATGCGATCCTAATAAAGTGAAGCTCATCGTGTCAGACAGTGTCTTCTCTATGGAGGGTGATGTTGCCAACATTCCTGAAATGGTAAGACTTGCAAAACAGTATAACGCTTCAATAATGATCGATGAGGCGCACGGTATCGGCGTATTCGGAGAAGGCGGTCGCGGTGTCTGCAATCATGTCGGACTCACAGACGATATCGATCTGATTATGGGTACGTTCAGCAAATCATTCGCATCGTTAGGCGGATTCATCGCAACAGATAAAGTGGTGACCAACTTCCTGCGTCATCATTCACGCTCATATATCTTCACAGCGTCAATCACTCCGGCTGCTACTGCTGCCGCCAGCGCTGCGATGGATATCATGCTTGCCGAGCCCGAGCGTCAGAAACATCTCTGGGATATCACCAACTATGCTCTCGAGAGCTTCCGCGCCATGGGTTGCGAGATCGGCAACACTTCGACCCCGATTATTCCGCTCTTCATCCGCGACGATTACAAGACATTCCATGTTACCCGTGATCTTCTCGACGAAGGTGTATTCGTCAATCCGGTGGTTTCTCCTGCTGTGGCTCCTCACGATACGCTCATCCGTTACTCGCTGATGGCTACCCACACCAAAGATCAGGTGACCCGTTCGCTCGAAGCCATCGAGAAAGTATTCAAGAAATACGATCTGCTTAAGAAATAAGAGAGAATCTTTTAATATACTCATAAAAGTATGCGTGGAAGAAATTTCGCGCATATTTTTTTTGCATATAATCCGTAGCAAAGTATTACAATATAATACATGGGAATAGAAGACAGGTGTCTGAAAACCGAAAACTGATAACTGAAAACTTTAATTGAAATGTTAAATATGAGAAATCGGTGAACCAATAGGGGAGCGGAATGTTTATACTATGGATTAACTCCGATTTCTACTAATATCTTTAACGTTTTCTATCGAACTGGCAAAAGACCGTAGCATTCGGAACAAGTGCGATAACACTTCTAAATGTCCGAAATATTATTAATTGGTTCGTTACCTTAATGAGAGGAGAACGTTAATATTTTGACAGATTATGGTTACAGACGAAGTAATTAAAGAAATATATAAAAAATACACCAAGCCTTGTAAGAATCCGGATGAGCTGGAATTTGACCACTATCTGGATATACTCAAGGCAAATCATAATATCACCTCCGACGATATGGAAGTTGTGGTGGAGGATTTGGAAGAGTTTAACCCTTTCCGGATGTTTCTGAAGCGAAGCATATATGGTATACTCGAATTTGATAAAGTGATTGCTTTTGTCTT
This sequence comes from Muribaculaceae bacterium, assembly GCA_029071345.1. GTDB lineage: Bacteria > Bacteroidota > Bacteroidia > Bacteroidales > Muribaculaceae > Lepagella. The sequence continues at coordinate 39,443 of JAIEAO010000080.1, forward strand.
CCGTTCGCATATTCTTTTCTTTGGCAAAGATTCTTCAGAACTGCGAGTTCATATCAAGCCGGAAGAGCCGCAGTCCATCTTCGCTAAAATTTTCGGCAGGGGATAGGCATAAAAGCGAAGCATTTATGCAAGTAATAAGAAATAAGTAACAGCCCGAGTCATTAAGACTTCGGGCTGTAGATATTTAATACCTTAATATTACTTATTACTTAATACTTTATGCGAAGCAATATATTACTTCATACTTTATACTTAAAATACGCAGTATTTTAGTTCATGTCCATAATGTCGAATCCCTCTCCGAGATCTTCTTCATTATATTCATCGCCGGGGAAGACGTCAAAGTCGAGGTCATCGAATTTCTCCTGCGCTTTCAGGTCTACCTTCTTGTCGAATTCGTCGAGATCCACGCTCTGTTTAGGCGCATTTCCTTTCTTGAAGGTGCAGACGGGTTCTGACAGATGGCGAGTTGGTAAAATCTCTTTGAGCTCCATGAAGAATGAACGTTCGGTGAGGTAGTCGTATACGAATATCATACGCTGACCTTCTTCTTCGATCAGTTCGCCTACGGTGGTGTCGTCCATAAGCCATGTGTCTATGTCGCTTGAGCTGTCACCCATGTCCTCAAGTGTGATCTCTTCCTGCTTCTGCCAGTCGTTATCGCAGAGATAGAAAGAATCGAGTTCGTCCTTGTTATAGTTAACGCTATCCAATACAGCGTTACGTAACTGTAAGAATGTATTTTCTGAATCAATCTCTATCTCGCGGGCAAAATTGCTCACTTCATCACTTACAAGTTTGAATCTATATACCATAAGTTACTTTGTTTATGCTTTTCAGGTTCATAACGCGTAGAAGGTGTATATCTATCCGCTTTATGATAAAATTTAACACTTTTAAAATGGTAGGAGTGCTCTTCCGGAATGTGTGTTTCATGGGTTCCTGTAGAAATCAACAGTGGGAATCCATCGAGATCCGGAGATTCTCATTCCCGATTATCTTTTGCAGTGCGAATTTAATTCATTTATTGATATTGTCAAAATCCCAGACAATATTTTTTGTGAATATTTATAAATTTTTCCCGATTCAACTTCCAAACCCGGCATATTCCCGCTGTGCAAGCCATATTTTGGGGTATTGAGAATATTTTTCACGGTGTGTTCATATAAAAAAGAAGGCGGCAATGAAGGAGGAAAATTCCTGACATTGCCGTCTTCGATATTGAAATTATTAATCGCTTTTGGCGATTTGTGATTTCAGAGGTTTAATTAGCCTAAGAAGCTCAGGAGCACACCGGCTGCCACTGCCGAACCGATCACACCGGCTACGTTGGGGCCCATGGCGTGCATGAGAAGGTAATTGTTGGGGTCATACTCCAGACCGAGGTTGTTGGAGATACGTGCAGCCATCGGAACTGCCGATACACCGGCGTTACCAATAAGCGGGTTGATCTTTTTCTCGGGACGGAGGAAGAGGTTGAACAGCTTCACTGAAAGCACACCGGATGCAGACGCGATGATGAATGCGCAGAATCCGAGACCGAAGATGATCAGTGTGTCCCAAGTGAGGAACTTGTCGGCCTGAGTAGAAGCACCCACTGTGAGACCGAGAAGGATGGTAACTATATCGGTCATGGCGTTGCTTGCAGTCTTGGCGAGACGTGATGTAACGCCGCTCTCACGAAGCAGGTTGCCGAAGAAGAGCATACCGAGCAATGGAATTGCTGAAGGCACTACAAAGCAGGTGAGCATTACGCCTACGATAGGGAAGATGATTTTCTCTCCCTGAGTTACGACACGCACCGGTTTCATCTTGATTGTGCGCTCTTTGTCAGTGGTGAAAAGACGCATCAACGGAGGCTGGATAAGCGGAATGAGAGCCATGTATGAATAGGCCGACACCGCCACAGCTCCGAGCAGGCTCGGATTGAGCTTGGATGTGGTGAAGATCGCAGTCGGACCGTCGGCGCCACCGATGATGGCCACACAGCCGGCCGAAAGTGGATCGAATCCGCAGAGCAATGCCAGCATATAGGCTCCGAAGATACCGAACTGTGCGCACGCGCCGATGATCATGAGTTTCGGATTGGCAAGAAGGGCCGAGAAGTCGGTCATTGCGCCGATGCCGAGGAAGATCAAAGGGGGATACCATCCTTTTTCAACACCGTTATAAAGAATATTCAACACTGAGCCTTCCTCGTAGATACCGATTTCCATTCCGGCCTGGAATGGGATATTGCCGAGGAGCATACCGAAGCCTATGGGCACCAGCAGCAGGGGCTCGAAGTTTTTCTTGATTGCGAGCCAGACAAAGAAGCAGCCAACTGCGAGCATTATCAGGTTGGTGACTTCACAGTTGTAGAATCCTGTGAATTTCCAGAATGCATCGAGAGTGGAGCTCATGAACTGGCCAAATGAATAATCGCTTGCTAATATCATAGTGGAATCTGGGGCAGTAAAGGATTATTCGATGATCATGATGTCTGCGCCGTCGAGCACAGAATCACCGACATTAACGAGAATCTGCTTAACTGTACCTCCCTTTGAAGTGTGGATGTCATTTTCCATCTTCATAGCCTCAAGCACGCATACGGTGTCGCCGCTCTTCACAACGTCGCCTACTTTTACGGGGAAGCTGAGGATTGTGCCGGGAAGCGGACTCTTGACAGCAGCCGAACCGCCGGATACAACGGGAGCCTGTTTTACGGGCTGGGAAGGTGCGGCCTGCGGCTGAGCAGCCGGGGCTTTGCCTGACTGTGAGAGGGCGGGTTTAGAGGGTTTGGAAGAAGCGGCCTTTTCAAGCTCCACAACGTAGGGAGTGCCGTTAACCTCTACTTTAACTTCATTGTCGGTAACGTCGCCGACAGCAACGGTAAATTTAAGACCGTTGATTTTATATTTATATTCTTTCATGAGTTAATTTAAATGTGGATGTATTACTTCAAAGGACGACGATGAGTGCTTGCACTTGTCACCTCCGGGGTCTGACGCATATTGTAAATCTTGGAGTTCCAGGGAGAATAAGCCTTTCTCATTCTCTTTATTGTAAGGATAGTATCCTCCATGTCATGACCCTGACCGAAGTGTTCTGCAAGTGCCATACCGATAGCTGCGATCGTCTCACCTGAGTCAAGTTCCTCGTGATGATCCTCGGATGTCTCGGATGTAACGCCGTGAGCCTGACGTTTTTTATTGCTCATTACTGCAGTTGAGATTTTTCCGAAGCAAAGGAAAAGGATGCTGAGCACGACAAGCGCGCCGACCACGATACACATGGCGATGATTGTGATTGCGCCGCCGAATTTGTCGTTTTCTGCTGCATTCTTTGCTTTTTCAGCCTGCAACGCTTTGCGGCTCATCTCGCTCATCTGCACGGTGTCTACCTCTTTGGAGTCGACCCAATCACCTTCTACGTTGGTCTGGTCGCCCTCGGTGGAGACTTCCGTATATTCGGTCTGCGGTTCTGTCTGGAGCATCGCTACGGCAGGAGTTGCCGTAAGCAATGCGCCACACAGTGCCACACTCAAAATATATTTTTTTGACATTCTGATGCGTGTTAATTATAAAGGAATATTGCCGTGTTTCTTGGCAGGATTTGTCTGTTTCTTTGTAGCCAGCATATTGAGGGCCTTGATTATGCGGAAACGAGTGTTGCGCGGTTCAATAACGTCATCAATATAGCCGTACTTGGCAGCGTTGTAGGGGTTAGCGAAGAGCTCGCGGTATTCCTCCTCTTTCTCTTTGATGAATGCGGCGGGATTCTCCTGAGTCTTAGCCTCTTTAGCGTAAAGTACGCCGACAGCACCTTCAGCACCCATAACGGCGATCTCAGCTGAGGGCCATGCGTAGTTGACATCGCCGCGGAGCTGCTTACAGCTCATCACGATGTGGCTACCGCCGTAGCTCTTGCGGAGAGTAACCGTAACCTTAGGCACTGTTGCCTCGCCGTAAGCGTAGAGAAGTTTAGCGCCGTGGAGGATGACGCCGTTGTATTCCTGACCGGTGCCGGGAAGGAAGCCGGGAACGTCAACGAGAGTAACCAGAGGAATGTTGAACGCGTCGCAGAAGCGTACGAAACGAGCGGCTTTACGAGAAGCGTTTGAGTCGAGCACACCTGCGAGAACCTTGGGCTGGTTAGCCACGATACCTACAGCCTGGCCGTTGAAGCGTGCGAAGCCGATGATGATGTTCTTGGCGTAGTCGCGTGCGATTTCGAGGAATTCGCCGTTGTCAACGATTGCGCCGATCACATCATACATATCGTAGCTGCGTTTTGCGCTGTCGGGGATGATGTCGTTAAGTTTATCCTCAAGACGATCGATGGGATCCTCGCAAGCCACGAGAGGAGTCTCTTCGAGGTTGTTCTGCGGAATGTAGCTGAGAAGTTTGCGTACGATCTGGATAGCCTCTTCCTCGCTTTCAGCAGCGAAATGAGTCACACCGCTCTTCGATGCGTGAACAGATGCGCCTCCGAGGTCTTCCTGCGAAACGTCCTCACCGGTAACGGTCTTGACAACTGTCGGACCTGTAAGGAACATATAGGAAAGACCCTTGGTCATGATAGTGAAGTCGGTAAGCGCGGGGCTATAAACGGCACCACCGGCGCAGGGACCGAGGATGGCGGAAATCTGGGGGATAACGCCTGAAGCAAGGATGTTGCGCTGGAAGATCTCAGAGTATCCGGCGAGAGCGTTGATACCCTCCTGGATACGTGCGCCACCAGAGTCGTTAAGACCGATTACGGGAGCGCCCATCTTCATGGCCATATCCATAACTTTGCAAATCTTCTGTGCCATAGTCTCGGAGAGTGAACCGCCGAGAACGGTGAAGTCCTGAGCGAATACATAAACGAGACGCCCCTCAACAGTACCGAAACCGGTTACAACACCGTCGCCGAGGGGGTGTTTCTTATCCATGCCGAAGTTAGTGGAGCGATGTGTAACGAACATATCCAGCTCTTCAAAACTTCCTTCGTCGAGAAGCATTGCAATACGCTCGCGGGCGGTGTATTTGCCACGCTGATGCTGTTTCTCGATAGCTTTTTCGCCGCCTCCGAGACGAGCCTCAGCTCTTTTCTCGATAAGCACGTTGATTTTTTCTTCTTGCTTGCTCATTATATATTGAGTTTTAAGTTCATTTAGAAGTCCATCAGCCAGTGATGGGGAAGATGATAATAATGGAAAGAGGATGCATCATTATGATATTGGGAAATGTAGGGACATGGCGTGCCATGTCTCTACTGAGATCATTTTAACACAGCCTCTATTTTTAATTGTAGATTACTTATTAGGATCTTCGCAGAGTTCTGTGAGAACAGCCTCTGTGCTCTTCGGGTGAAGGAATGCAATCTGCAGACCGTCGGCACCTTTGCGGGGAGCTTTGTCGATAAGTTTGATACCTTTCTCCTCAGCTTCAGCGAGAGCGTTGGCAACGCCATCTTCTACGGCAAACGCCATGTGGTGCATTCCACCGCGGCCACCGTTCTTCTCGATGAATTTAGCGATTGTGCTTTCGGGAGTAGTGGCTTCAAGAAGCTCTATCTTAGTGTCGCCGACTTTGAAGAAAGCTGTAGTTACTTTCTGGTCCTCAACAACTTCCTGCTTGTAGCATTTAAGACCTAAAACGGTTTCGTAATACTTGATAGCCTCTTCGAGGTTGGGCACTGCTATGCCAATGTGCTCAATGTGAGAAATTTTCATTGAATTTAATATTTAGGTTAGAATTATAGTATTATCAAAAGGTCAGTTATAGCATCCTTAAATTGCAGGACACAGCCATAAAAGACCCTTGTGGTGTCTAATTTGGTGCAAATATACTAAATTTTTTCGTGTGTATGATAAATTTTTTGTAAATTTGCAAAAACAACAGAATCTTCGCCAATCTCAAAGATGGCGAAGGGCACAGACTATTTTACGATGGAACTAACTCCCCAACTTCTCGCCTCTTTCGTAGGAGGCAAGGTTGAAGGCGATGGTAATGTAATGATCACGGGTTTTGCCAAGATTGAGGAAGCAAAGCCTGGTAGCGTTACGTTCATAGCCAACCCAAAATATGCGCATTTCATATACGACACTCAGGCATCTGCAGTGTTGGTATCCGACGATTTTCAGCTTGAAAAACCGGTAAACACCACTCTTATACGCGTTAAAGATCCGTATGTGGCTCTTGCCGATCTGATGAACCAGATGCAGAAAAGCGTGCCTCGTCCGCAAGGGATTGAGAATCCATGTTTCATATCGGAAGGAGTGGAAATTCCTGAAGATGCCTATATCGGAGCGTTTGCTTATATAGGTAAAGGTGTGAAAATAGGTAAGGGTGTGCAAATCTATCCTCAGACCTATATCGGCGATGGAGTGGTGATCGGCGATGAAAGCGTGATCCGTGCCGGCGTAAAGATATATCAGGACTGCGAGATAGGCCACCGCTGCATCATTCATTCGGGTGCGGTAATCGGTGCCGACGGATTCGGATTCGCACCGCTTCCCGATGGGTCTTACGAGAAAATTCCGCAGATCGGTAAGGTTGTGATAGAGGACGACGTGGAGATCGGCGCGAACACTACAATCGACCGCGCCACTTTCGGCTGCACCCGTATCGGTTATGGCACGAAGCTTGACAATCTGGTGCAGGTGGCTCACAATGTGGAAATCGGCCGGGGCAATGTGTTTGCAGCCCAGACCGGTATAGCCGGTTCGACCAAGATTGGCGATTACAATCAGGTCGGAGGTCAATGCGGATTCGCAGGCCATATAAAGATCGGAAGCATGAACCAATTTGGCGCGCAGTCCGGGATTCCAAACAGCGTGGGAGACCACAAGCGTCTTATCGGATATCCGGCGGTTGATGCCATGCAGTTTGCCAAGACCCAGGTCTATCTCAAAAGACTCGGAGAATTTTTCAATAAAAAGTAAATAATAACAATGCCCGGAGCGTCGGCCGAAATGAGACTGGTGCTGACGGGCGGAAAAGATAATATATGCAACAGCTAACACTTAACGCTCCGTTTGCCGTATGCGGCAAAGGATTGCACTCAGGATTAACAATAACAGCAACCTTTAATCCGGCGCCCGAAAACACAGGCTACCGCATCTGCCGTATAGACCTCGAAGATAAACCTGTGGTTCCGGCTGTGGCCGAAAATGTGGTCGATACTCAGCGTGGCACCGTTCTTGGAAAAGGAGATGTGAGGATTTCTACAGTAGAGCACGCTTTGGCAGCCCTTTATGCAGCCGGTGTGGATAACTGTCTTATCGAAGTTGACGGCCCGGAACTTCCGATTCTCGACGGAAGTGCCATTGTATATGTAAACGCAATCGAGAGCGTCGGTCTGAAGGAGCAGAATGCTGATAAGGATTTCTATATTATTAAGGAGAAGATGCAGCTGAAAGATGAGCAGACCGGCTCCACGCTGACTATGTATCCTGAAGATGGTTTCAGCGTAGAGTGCATGGTGGAATATAATTCGCCGATTCTTCCCAATCAGTTTGCCGTGCTCGATGACCTGTCTGAATTCAAGCAGGAGGTGGCAAGCGCGCGTACGTTTGTATTTGTGCGTGAGATCGAGCAGCTTCTCAATTATAACCTTATCAAAGGTGGTGATCTCGACAATGCAATCGTAATCTATGATCAGGAAATTTCACAGGAGAAGATCGATGAGATCTGCGACATCGTTAATGTGCCTCATATGCACCTCAGCAAACTCGGCTATATCAATCCCAAACCTTTGACATGGGATAACGAGCCTGCCCGCCATAAACTCATGGATATCATCGGCGATCTCGCTCTAATCGGCCGCCCGCTCAAAGGTAGAGTCGTAGCTATCCGTCCGGGTCACACCATCAACAATAAGTTTACGCGCATGATCCGCAAGGAGGTGAAGCACACTGAGGTTCAGAGCCCGCTTTACAACCCTAATGAGGCTCCGATCATCGACGTTAACGGTATTAAAAAGCTGCTTCCGCACCGTTATCCTTTCTTGCTTATCGATAAGATTATCGAAATCGACCGCAAGCATTGCGTGGCAGTGAAGAATGTCACGGTCAACGAACCCTTCTTCCAGGGTCATTTCCCGCAGGAGCCCGTAATGCCCGGTGTGCTTCAGGTTGAGGCTATGGCTCAGGCAGCCGGTGTGTTAGTACTCAATTTCCTTGAGGATGCCGATAAATATTCCACTTATTTCCTTAAGATTGACAACGTCAAATTCCGTCAGAAAGTGGTTCCCGGCAACACACTCTTGCTCAGCGTAAGCCTTATGACGGAGATCCGCAGAGGTTGCGCGGTTGTCAAAGGATATGCGTTTGTAGGAGAAAAGATAGTTTGCGAAGCTGAGTTTATGGCTCAGATCATAAAGAATAAATAAAGAGTCGGCATTATGACAAAAATGTATTCTGTGCATCCGGAAGCCAAAATCGGCAATAACGTGTCGATAGGTAACTATACGAATATCTATGACGATGTAGAGATCGGTGACAATTGTGAGATTTACGGTAACGTCACTATTTTCCCCGGTGCCCGTATCGGCGACAACGTGAGAATTTTTCCCGGAGCTGTTATTGCCGGTATCCCGCAGGATTTAAAATTTCGCGGAGAAAAAACATACGCTTACATCGGCAACGGCACTACACTGCGTGAGTGTGTGACCGTAAACCGAGGCACAGCTTCGAAGGGTGAGACCCGGGTGGGTGAGAACTGTCTTATCATGGCTTACTCTCATGTGGCTCATGACTGCAAGCTCGGAAACCGCGTGATCATCTCAAATGCCACTCAGCTCGCGGGCGAGGTGGTGGTTGATGATGCGGCGGTGATCGGTGGCGGAAGTTTGATTCATCAGTTCTGTCATCTGGGTCGCAACATCATGCTTCAGGGCGGTGCTTTGGTAAACAAGGATATCCCGCCGTTCGTGAAGGCTGCCCGCGAACCGATTTCGTATGTCGGTTTAAATTCGATCGGTCTGCATCGCAACGGTTTCCCGGAGGAGGATATCCGTCATATATCTGATATATACAGGATTCTCTATATGAGCGATCTTAATGTCACCAATGCAGTGAAAGTGATCGAAGAAACTATACCTCAATCGAAATATAGAGATGAGATTGTAGAATTCGTGACTAAATCCGAAAGAGGTATCATCCGCTCGGTAATTTAAGTAAGTTTAAACAATTATTTTATATTCGTCTCGAATCTCAGTAAAAACTGATTATCGATTCTTACTTATTAGAATCCGATAAGCCTTGAATAGGCAAGACAATAAAAGCCCCGCATTGAGCCGGATTAGCCGGAGAAATGCGGGGTTATCTTATAATCGTGTTATTGATATAATTCAGGCTTTACTTGTACTGAATAAGTATTGCGTTTCCAAAGCATAAAGAGGATCAGCAGAATCATAATCGTGCCGTTGAGGATATAAGAGAAATTGGTATTGCTTTCGGCATCGAAGAGTTTGCCTAAACCGTCGACAACGACTGGGGTCAAAGAGATGCCGATATAATTTGCGGTGAGAACATAACTGAAATATTTGCTTGATTCCTTAGCCGAAGGCGCAAGATATGTCGCCTTGTCATAGATAATAGGTTGCATCGTGCCGTAAGCGAGCCCCATCACGGCCACGGCGATGAGATAGCCAATGTAATGATGGAAAAATCCCGTCGCATATAAGGATAGCATAATAATGACAGCTCCGAATATCATAACATCTTTTCCCAAATATTTTATAGTCTTTGGCAGCGCGAATCCGGCGAGTGTGCAGGCGAGGAAATATATCGAAGTAGCGGTGCCGGTGTTGCCTGTAGAAAGATTATAATGCTTGAATGTAAACGGGAGATAATATGAGACAACCTCGGTGGCATAAGTGATCGTGAAATATATGATGATAACCCCGATCAGTAGTTTCAGACTTTGTTTTCCTGTAAAATTCAGCGTGGATGTGGTGTTGTGATTAATCAAGACTGCATCTTTCTTCGCCGTTAATGACTGATCTGCAGACTCCTGACTTGAAATCCTATGTTTCTCAATATAAGAGGATGTAAGAAATGGTACCAGACATAGAGGAATGATAGGAATCAGATATACGATAAAGGGGAGATGCCAGTTGTGGCTGGCTACCAAACCCACAAAGAATGTTCCAAGAATGATAGTAAAGTTTGATACTCCGCTTTTCATTCCTAAATATTTTACTCTGGCCGGTCCGCTGAAATATTGACCGATAAGACCTCCGGCAAGGGGCACAACGATTCCGCAACCGACACCGAGCAGGGCACTAATCACTATTAGCTGAATCATAGAGTCGGAGATCAGATATAATATGCCGGCCAAAAGATATATTGCAAGGCCTATGGTCACGAGCAGCGACTGTTTGCATTTCACTGAGAGTTTTCCGGCGATCAGCATAAAAGGAATGATTACCAGATTCGGCAGAACGGTGAGCAACTGAATCTCGAACTCCGAAGCTGTCGGAAAAATTGTCTGAAGACGCCCCATGATAGGCGAGATCGCTAATCCCGGCAGATTCACGGTCAGAGAGATTGACAGAATAGCCAATAAAGTGATGAGGGGAATTTTACCCGAACCGGAATCGACGTATTTCATAGTATTAAGATATTAAGAATTAAAATTATCGTAACAATTTACGCAGAATAATTATATGACTCTAACACATAAATCGTTAAGATAGTTTTATTGCTGGCGGATAAAAATTTACTGCGCTTTTTGACTGAGCCGGTTTGTGAAATGAAAATTTAGGCCCGAACACAGTATGATCTGCGTTCGGGCCTTGCTTATGGTAAGTTTATTAATTTTATCGGATAGCAGCAATTAGTAAACGATTTTATCGCTCTTGCCGCCCGCTTTGCGGATGAGGATTTGTCCGGCTGCGGGATTCGTAACTTTTATGCCCTGAAGATTGACGTATTCCACTTCACCCTCATCACCGTTTATGATTGTCACGCCACTTTCACCTTGCTGGCGTACTGTCAGCGTGAGAGTTGTGGCCCCGTCTGTGAGATAAATATTGCCTTCGCGCACATCTGTGGTCGACGGTTTTTTATCGTATGCTACTTTAATGGTATCGACAGTCAGGCCATTGGGTTCGCTTGTTACTCTCAACCAGTCAGAATCGCTTACCGGTGTTTCGTAACCCATGTATGAGAAAATCTCAAATTGGGTCTCACCCTGGTCTGCGCCTACTTCTACCAATCCTTCACTCGGATTTAGAGTAGACATTACGGAGTGAGCGATTTCGGGGTAGATCATAAATGAAGTATGATTCTTTCCTGCGGGGAAGTAATCGGCAACTTCCATCCATTCACCATCCTTAAGCATCATGGCTGTACCTCCCTCTGCGCGGAAATCGGCCATACCGAAGCTGACACGTGTTCCCTCTTTATATGTAGGGATGCCATCAACCACGATGAAGAATTCATCTGATACGAAGGGGGCTTCGGTGAAGGGAAATGAGGTGCCGACAGCCTGACCACCTGAAGGAGTATCAAGCTCGAATACCTGCCACCACCATGAGTCAAGGCATTTGTCGGGCTTGCCATCTTTTGAGGTGTAGAGATGAACCCCTACGTTGGTAATCTGATCCACCAGTTCTTCAGCCTGGGCCTCATTAAAGAAAACGTAAGCTCCGAAGATTCTCACGGGTACTGACGGAGCTGAAAAACGCTCTGCGTAGGCGGTGATTCTGCGGGTGTTTGAGCCGGGGAATACTCCCCAATCTTCCATATCAAACACAGTGGAGCGGTCGGAGGGGAGGAGGTTATTTATAGTGCCGGAATATTCTGCGGTCACTTCACATTCAGCCTGCGATAAACCAAGCTCATTCTGTGCAAACATGACCACGTTATGGTCATGGAGATAAGCATAGCTCACTGTCGGGTTCGGCTCAGTAGAGGTGAATATCTCCGTTGGTTCGGTTAATACTCCGCTGAATCCCCATGTGTATTCGGTGGGGAATCCTGTGGAGGCATCCTTAAATGTGACAGGAGCAAGGGGAGCCACAAGGTACTTGCGATTGCTGCTGAGTCGGAATGTCGCGGGAGGAAGAATCTTCGCCACAGGGGCGGTGCCGGTCACAGTCACGAAATCTTTGCGGGTCTTCGTCGATACGTTCCCTTCCGCATCCTTGACAGTCAGTGAGATGTCGTAAGAGCCCCCTTTGGTGTAATATACGGAGGGATTGGCTTCTGAGGAAGTCTCGGGAACACCGCCGGGGAAGTTCCATGACCATTCAGTCGGAGTGCCGGATGTGAGATCAAGCAGGGTTATGATATCTCCTGTCATTACAGCTACCGACTCCACAGCCTTTCGGCCTGAGATGACGAAGTCGTCAATGGTGAAATCTCCCATATATCCGCCGGTGTTGAAATTGTCGGAGCTGCCGGGACCGTATGTAAAGCGGAATTTCACATTTTTTCCGATGTATGAATCCAGTTTCAGCTCAACGTGTCTCCACTGCCAGGGTTTCTCTCCTTCACCATCTTTTGAGTTCCAAAGCTCTTCGGAAGTCTCAAAGTCATCGGTTGAGATCTTCAGCGAGAGACGGCATGCATCATCATAGTTAAGTGAGTAGCCGATATAAAAAGACAGGGAACCGTTGGCCGGAATCTCCATCGCGGGAGATGTAATGGATGAGGTCTCACGTTTAAATACCTGATAAGGTCCCTCCACAAACAAGGATGCCTGTGTCTCGGGATTAATCTGCCCGAACTTATGGGTATCACTCAAGGCGGATTCTTTTTTTATCGACCATGTTACGTTGGTAGTCGGGTCAGTGGTCCATCCCTGGAAGTCGGTGTCAAAACCGAAAGTCACCACGGGGGCGAGTGCATCCGACCCATCTGTGGTAAAGTCCGCATTCAATATGCCACCCTCTGATTGAAATGACGGAAGTGAGCAACGCCCTATCTGCGCGGCCTCCGGACGAACAGCCTTGCGCGACAGGGAATGGTTGGGAAAATCAGTTGCCCCCGCTGTGAAAGCGGAAAGGGCAACCAATGATAATACTGTAAATTTCATGTGTGTTATGGTTTATTTCTTAACAAATTTCAGAATGGCTTTCTCACCGGTAAGAGACTGGAAAGACGCAATGTAAATTCCGGACTGTAGAGATTTTACAGATACGGAAGATGAAACGCTTCCAATCTTCATCACTTCACTTCCGGCGGCGGTATGGATCGTTATCGAACCTTCGGCATCAACCTCAATCTCTTGGGTATCGGTTGAATAAGTCAGCCGTTTTGTATCGGCTGTGATCGTATCAACGCTTGTTTCATAAACTTGTTGAATATCCGACTGAAGCAATGAGCAGGTCCATTGATTATCGGTCACAACCTTATATCCGATGTAATATACTCCGGTTATGGGAATGTCAAACATGGTGGAAACCGTAGAGGGATAACTAACGGATGACACGTGATAATCAGTAATCTTTGTAGCATTGTCGAGATCGTCAATATCCTTGATAAGGTAAATCTCCAGATCCTCGGAATAGCGGGCACTATAGCAGGTTGCTTTATAGTCTACTTGAGCTGTACCTTGAATCGCCTTGAAGGGAGGAGTTATTGCCCATGCGCCGGCATCTACGAATGATGCCTGAAGTGAAGCAGGTTTTGAGCCCGAAGCGGCACTATATTTCCAGTTCTTGGCGGGATTTTTTGGATTGACAAATGTCCATATCTGAGCAAAGTCGGCGTTATCGAAATCGGGAGTATAGGGAAGTGAGAGAGCTCCTCCGAACACTACTGCGTCAGCAAATGTTTCCGTGCTGCTGTTGTTATCAAAACAAGCGGTCACGCCGTAGGTGTATGGAGCAAGCGGAAGGTCTTCCTCAACATCAATATATGGAGATGCCTTTACATCAGTTGCAATTTCTTCGCCATTTCTGCTGACATAATAAGTTAATTTGTCATAATTTACATATCCGCCATGTACACTCTCGTCGACAGCATCGAAAGCGATGCTCCTTGAGCCATTTTCATTGAGAGTGACAGAAACAGCGGAGGGAGCTTTCGGAGTATCAACACCGACCCAACCAGTCGTCACCTCCGCTGACTCGCCTGCTTCAATGCCTAAGAGAGGAGTAACAGTATATGTGTAATACCCGGCATCTTTAATCTCGGCATCAGTGTATTCCACCTCTTCACCGACGTTCAGGTCGGTAAGTGTATGGATGAGCTCGTTGTTACGACGTATCTCAATCGCGGAAATGGAAGTCAGCTCCAATCCAGTGTTGGAGATTGTGGGATTTTTCCATTTCAGTGTGGCTCCGAGTTCTCCATCCGGCAGAGCTGTGGCTGTAAGATTCTCCACCGGGAGAGGAGCTGCCGCGATTGACTCGATTTTGAGATTATCGATGTAAATATCGTTAGAACCTGCGACATTACCGTTTATGCGGAAGGCAATGTAATAATCAGCATCATCCTTCACGGAGAATTTAATCTCTTTCGAAGCAGTAATGGTGTTACTGATTTCCTCACTGAATAATTCCACATTTAATTTGTCGGCCATCGGTTCTTCGCCCATCACAATTGATAAGGGCTTGGAATCTTTGTTGACATAAGCAGTGAACGATATATTGTAAGCCTTACCCGCCTCAAGATGGAATGGAGGCATGACAGCATAAACGTCGACAGCCGAACCTGCTCCCCAATAATTCAGTTTGGAGGAGGATATACCCCAGTTGCGGCTTCCGTTACCATTATTGAGGAGAGTCCAGAGGGCAATTGAATCCGTATTGTCAAATGAATTTGTGTAGGGGAGTGCCATTGTTCCCCCGGTGGTAATCGTATTCGACTTCGCCCCGGTGAAAAGCGATGTACCCTCGGCCACGGTCATGACTTCATATTGGTAAGCATCAAGACCGGGCACAATGTCGACATAAGGAAGTTCGCCCATCCATTTCTCTTCGAGAGTGACAGTCTCTTTGGTGGCTGTGGCAGTGCGTCTGATTCGATAGCCCACATCTGTCAAATCCACATAACCGCCGTTTTTGCCAACAGGAAGATCAAAGGAGAGATAAACCTTTTTATCATCCTCCGGGTCAGCGGAGGCTACGACGTTCGTAACGTTGCCGGGAGTGTCGGGGCCGATCCACCCTGACTGAACCTTTATGGATGAAGAGGTCGAAGCACCGTTATTATTAAACGGTACGACCATATAATAATATGTGCCCGGAGCGGGGAGCGTGTTATCGGTCCAATGCGCTTCGCTTCCGGGAGTGAAATCACCTTCGTAAGTGCCTACAAGGTATGTATCCGTTGCCGACAGTGAATATGAGGAAGTGGCGCGATATATTCTCGCGCCTGTGATGGCGTCAAGAGTTCCTCCCTTATCGGTCAACTCGGGCCAGACCCATGAGAGGTTAGCTTCCATCGCTCCTTTCTCACCGGCTTCGACAGTAAGATTTGTCACGGCTCCCGGGTGAGTCAAAACGGCACTGATCTCGATTTTCGTCACAAGACAGTCGCCATTATAGCTTTTGGAATAGAGATGAAGACCGATGTAATATCCGCCATTCTCAGCCGGAGTGAAATCGCCAGCAAACTCAATAGGGTAGGCCGTTTTTGTCAGGCTCTCATTTTTTATGAGCAGATTGGGAGTGAGAGCGGCAGGATCGGTGGAAGTAGCGTAATGCAGACTGATCTGCTGCTTGTCGGATGTAAAAGTTGATAAACTCTGCACCCACGCCGAGACGTGATAGGTGGTTCCGGCTTTAAGCTCAACTTGTGGTGAAATCAGCCAATCATCTGCGGATTGTTTTCTATTCTCAACGTAAAGTGCACCTTGATTGGATGCGGAATAGTGCCATTGATTGTCGCCGCCGTCTTCATTGACATCTATAGAAGTCCATGAGTCGAAAGCCTCCTGCGAATCGATGGCGAAAGTACATGGCGGCACGTTTTGATCCGCAGCGAAACCCTGCACACCCATTGCCAGTGCGATTGAGATAGAAAAATACAATTTTTTCATAGGCAATTATGTTAAGTTATATCCAAAGTATTCGTAAAATTATGCAAAGATAACATAATTTAATGATATCTCTATAATATTAATATTTTTCACGAATAATTGCGCATTTTTAAGAAAAATGAAACAATGTATTATTACAAATTATGGGTATAATGGTGTAAGGTTTTGCCAATATTAAATGGGTGTTTTTCTCGTGAAAAACACCCATTGTGACCTTGATTATTATTTTAGTGTATCAGCCGAATTTTGATATTTTGCGGAGCTGAGGCTCGTTGATGATCTTGATGCGGCGACCGTCAACGAGGATCAGTTTTTCATTGACGAATGAGGTCAATGTGCGGATTGCGTTGGAGGTGGTCATGTTTGAGAGA